>JANYAW010000005.1 GCA_025361105.1 Rhodocyclaceae bacterium
TCGGTCGCATTGCTCCCTTCACCAGTCCATCGCTCGAAGTTTCCGCCACCGCAATCCGCCGCCAGGTCAAATCCGGCACCCTTCCGCGCTATCTGGTCGCCGAGGCGGTTGTCCGCTATATTGAATCGCACCACTTGTACAGGTAAGCCGCAAAATCTATGGACATCAAGAAATTACAAAAGCTCGCCGTCAGCGCTTTGGAAGATATCAAAGCCAAAGACATTGAAGTCATCAACACCTCCAAACTCACTGCAATGTTCGACAAAATTATTGTCGCCACAGGTGACTCAAACCGCCAAGTCAATGCCTTGGCGCGCAGCGTGCACGACAAGGTCAAGGAAGCCGGTGGGGCTATCGTCGGTATGGAAGGCGAAGATTCCGGCGAGTGGGTGTTGGTCGATTTGGGCGATATCGTGGTACACGTCATGCAGCCCGCCGTGCGTGCGCATTACAACCTTGAAGAGCTTTGGCAAACCGTACCTAAGCGAGTGAACGCGCCCGCAGCTACGAAAGCGACTGAACCTGCAACCAAGCGCGCAACTACGCGTACAAGCACGCGCAAGACAGCGTCGGCAACTAAGGGCACCACCGCGGGCGCAACCAAGCCAGCGCCCACGCGCACCCGTAAGAAAACCCCCGCCGCTGAATGAAACTGCTGGTCGCCTGCGTTGCCACGCGACCACCAGCGTGGGTTGTCGAAGGCTGGAATGATTACGCCAAACGCATGCCGCGCGAGAGCGCGCTTGAACTCATTGAAGTCAAACCCGAATCGCGCAGCACTGGAAAGACGGTTGCTGTGATGCTGGCGGCTGAAGCACAGCGCATTAACGCTGCACTGCCGACCCACTGCCTGCGCGTGGTGCTCGACGAACATGGCGATGCAACGACCACACGTCAATTGGCCGATCGGCTCAAAAAATGGATGAGCGGTGGGCAAGATGTCGCCTTCCTGATTGGCGGCCCTGACGGTTTGGACGCGAGCATCAAGCAAACGGCGAATGAAACTTTGCGCCTATCCAGTCTCACTTTGCCGCACGCTTTAGTGCGCGTCATTCTGGCCGAAGCACTTTATCGCGCCGCCAGCTTGCTCAAAGGCCATCCCTATCATCGCGAATAGCGCTGCCGAAAAATTCCATGCTCGATACCCGCATTTATCTCGCCTCCCGTAGCCCGCGCCGTCGTGAACTTTTGACGCAGGTCGGTATTCATTTTGACATGCTGATGTTTCGTGATGGCTTGGGCGAAAAAGCACGGCCAGACGCAGCATTGGACGAAACCTGGCTGCCAAACGAAACGCCGCAAATCTATGTCCAACGCGTCGCCATCGCTAAGGCTGCGCATGGTGCGCGAATTTTGAGCATGCGCAAATTGCCAATACATCCGGTGTTGGCAGCCGACACCACGATAGACCTCGACGGTGAAGTCATCGGCAAGCCAGTTGACGCCGCAGATGCCACCGCAATCCTGGCGCGTTTGTCTGACCGCACACATCAAGTGTTGACCGCGATTACCATCGCCGCACCGGCGCACCACGATCATCCCGAACACATTGAGACCATGCTCTCGATCAGCGACGTGCGCTTTCGCGCGCTTGGTGCCGATGAAATCCGGCGCTACGTGCAAAGCGGCGAACCGATGGATAAGGCCGGTGCCTATGGCATACAAGGTCGCGCTGCAATCTTTGTCGAAGAGATTCGCGGCTCACACAGTGGTATTGTCGGTCTGCCTTTGTGCGAAACCGCCATTTTGCTTAGAAAATTTTCTTATTCCATTTGAATTTCATCCGAGTTCCATGTCCGAACAATTCCTAATTAATTTCACACCGCAAGAAACTCGTATCGCGCTGATGCAACAAGGCGTGGTGCAGGAACTGCACATAGAGCGCAGCAGTGGTCGCGGCATCGTCGGCAATGTTTACATGGGTAAGGTGGTGCGCGTGTTGCCCGGGATGCAATCTGCATTCGTCGAAATCGGCCTTGAGCGCACCGCGTTTTTGCACGTGGCCGAAATCTGGGCTTGCAAAAATAGTACCGACACCCGTCCGATTGAACGCATTTTGAGCGAGGGTCAATCGCTGATGGTGCAAGTCTTGAAAGACCCCATCGGCACCAAAGGCGCACGACTCACAACCCAGGTTTCATTCGCTGGCCGCCTGCTCGTTCATCTGCCGCAAGATCGGCATATTGGCATTTCTCAACGCATAGAAAGCGAATCCGAGCGCGACAATTTACGCGCGCGCATCCAGGCACTGGCACCGGAAGAAGACGCTGGCGGATTCATCGTGCGCACCGTTGCCGAAGGTGCCAGCGACGAAGAATTGAGTGGCGACATCGCCTATCTGCGTCGCCTGTGGCAGGAGATTTTGTCGCGTAGTCGAGGCATCAAAGCGCCTGCCTTGCTGCACGAGGACCTTGATCTAGCGCAACGCGTGCTACGCGATTTGGTCAGTCATGAAACACAAAGCATCGTTGTCGACTCGCGCGAAACCTTTCACAAACTCAATACCTTCGCCCGCGAGTACATGCCGCAAGTCGCCGACCGACTGGAACATTACACCGGTGAGCGACCCTTGTTCGATCTCCACAACATCGAAGACGAAATCCAAAAGGCCTTGGCGCGCCGTGTCGATTTGAAGTCTGGCGGCTATTTGATTTTTGATCAAACCGAAGCGATGACCACGGTCGATGTCAACACTGGCGGATTTGTCGGCGTGAGAAATTTTGATGAGACGATATTCAAAACGAATCTCGAAGCCACCCAAACCATTGCAAGACAACTGCGTCTGAGAAATCTTGGCGGCATCATCATTGTCGACTTCATCGACATGGATACTCTCGAACACCAAACTGCCGTGCTCACCGAATTTAACAAAGCGCTATCACTCGACCGTACCCGCGTTACCGTCAGCAACTTCACCCAACTCGGCTTGGTTGAGCTAACCCGCAAACGCACACGAGAGAGCCTCGCCCATATTTTGTGTCAGCCCTGCCCGACTTGCGGCGGACGCGGCGAAGTCAAAACCGCACGCACCATTTGCTACGAAATCATGCGCGAAGTGTTGCGCGAGTCACGCCAATTCAGCACCCGAGAAATGCGTATTTTGGCCGCGCCGGTGGTCATCGATTTATTCCTCGACGAAGAATCCCAAGCTCTCGCCATGCTCTCCGATTTCATCGAACGCCCAGTCTCACTCCACGCCGAAAGCGGCTATAACCAGGAGCAGTTCGATATTGTGCTGATGTAAAATTTGCGACAGTTAAATGTGTCGCAATGCGGGTATCGTATAACGGCATTACCCTAGCTTCCCAAGCTAGTGACGAGGGTTCGACTCCCTCTACCCGCTCCAGAAATAATCAGCCAGCCGCCGCCTGAACGACGACATTTTTCCCCAGCGTTTTGAATCGCTCACCATTTGCCTGAACAACAGTGATGGTGACGTGCCCAGTTTTACTGGTGTTGATGTCTCTGACAATACCGGACTTGCCAGCATGCGTGCCACCGACAACTTTGCAGTGCGCACCGTCGATGAGCTTTTCTGATGGTTTCGCTGTCATTCGTATCGCTCCATTGTGCAGCGATCGTGTTCAAGGTTCACCAGCCGGTTTGAGCTGGCTTTTGTGCGCCTTCAACAGCGTATCACCAGCACCAACTGGCACGCAAACAAAATCACCCGCCGACTTTTCGCTGTATTTCTCATCACGAGCCGTCACCCATTTACCGTTGGCGTCGGTCGACTCCCAATGTTGAGCTCACTCGCATCAGTGTGTGGAGTCCAAGTGATGCGATGCTTGATCACCACCACCTTGTCATTGGCGGGTCGACAGGCGGTTTGAGTGATTTTTCTTGACATTCATATTGTTGGACACTAATGTAGGACAAGTTGACCGGACACGCCTATCAGCGCGCAACTTAACCGCACTTGCTGCGGAATCAATAAAAAAGAGGAGAGATCATGGCGAAGCTATTCGTAGACATGGACAAATATTCTGAAGGCGAAGGCCCACCTATCGTGGCGGCGTTTCATAGTGCGCTCAAGGATTTGGTGCGCAAGAAAGTCGATGAGAGTGGCGGCAATTGGCGCGAATTTGTGTTCGGTAAGGCCGAGACCATGATTACGGCGGCCGACATCGCGGCGGTTGAGCGCAAGGTGCTTGATAGCGGCTATCGCTATCAATGTTCAGCCTCGATTTCCTTGACCGAGCGGCCCGATGCCTACAAGCCGCTTGCTGGTGCAGGATCGACCCCGGCGAACTTCAGTTTTGAACATGCCGACGCAATCGTAGTTGCGGCCGATGCCACGGATCGCGAGCAACGTGGCCAAGGCGATAACGTGGTCAAGCATCCGGTCAATGTAACTGGCATTGCACGTTATTACCACTCGGCCAACGATGTGATGCGTAGCCTGACGGAGGGTGTCCCGCCTGACACGATTGCGGTAATTGAAGATAGTGGCGGCACACTGACGGCGCCGATTTTGGAGCAGTTCAAAGCGGTGATTTGCGCGGGCGGAACGGTACGCTCACACCTTGGAATTCTGACCCGCGAATACGGATTGCCGTGTTTGATGAACGCCAAGGTCAGCGGCATTTACGAGGGAGATCTGGTTGAGTTGGAAGTCACCGGTCATGCAAAAACTACTGAGGCGTATCAACAAGGCAAAGAAATGTCGGTACGCATCTGGAAACACATCAAGCCCAATTAGACAGGTCGGCACTCGCCAGTTGGTGCTGACGACACGCCGTCATTCCCGCGATCAGAATCTAGGAGCTACACGATGGATAAGAAGCCACTGACTTACGCACAGTTACTCGAAACCAACAACATCATGCAAGTGCTTGGCGATGAGACCTATTTCTTGTGCGTCACGCGAACCGTGCAGGAGTCGAAGCTCTTCCCGGTTTCGTCCTACATGCTGTTGAGCTATCTCAATGCCTTTTACCGCTACCCCACGCTGTTGCGGAAAATCGAAGCAAAGATGCCGGCAGAAAAGATTGCGGATCGTGTTCGCAATATGAACTCAAAAATTCAAGCTATCGGTACCGGCTGGTGCATGATCGGCTTCTATTTGCTGGGTCGTGAAATGCTCATCAACATGGGCATGATTCGCCCCACCGACGCCGCAGATGACGTAATTTACGTGCTGGATTTCTGGAAACGCTATCAATTAGGATGGCACAGAAATGACGGCCATATCACCAGCAAAGAGGCCGGGCATCGCGCGCAAATTTTGCCTGAGCGGCGCATCCAGGTATTCCATGCGGATTTGCATCCCTGCGTAGACGGTGATGCACTTCATACAGCCGCAGTGAAATTTACGGCGGCTGTGTCGCAATACGCCTTCCTGGTTGCCTGCGAGAGCCGCATCAGCATGAGCAATCACGGGCCATACAACCTTGGTGATGGCCGCGAGCTGTTGGTGCGTGATTTTTTCGACTTAGGCGAAGGCGATTTGCCTTGGCTTGATGGTGTTGCCAGCGACATTCCGCACAGCCGCCTCACTGTCACCACGGCAGTCAAAGACACACATTTCTATTTGGTTGACGACTGGGGCAGCTTTGATTCACGCCCGGAATACAAATCGGAAAACCTTTGTGGCGTTGGGCTTTACACCTCAGATGAATTGTCGGAGACGCATATTCCCGTCGGCATGGGCAGTCGCGAAGAACTCACTGAAACTTTTGAGCGCTATGGGAAGATCATGCGCGATACGACGGCAAAACTATGGCAGCGCATCGCTGGCTACACCCGCGATCAGATGCTCGATGCCGGCAGTCTGACTTACTATGCGGTGATCAAAGATTTCGCCCACGTCGCAGGCGTTTATGAGCACGACGAATGGATGAAGATTGACGAACGCGCGAACCGTTTCCGCGGCTTGTTCAATGACGAGTACAGCAATGAAGTGCTCGGCGCCATGCTCGTCCCATTGACCTTGCCCAGTGCGCAATGCCACGAATACACAATGATGCATCACGCGAATACGGCAAGGCGGGTGTACACACCTTTGTCCTATTCACTGCTGAACGGAGACGATTATGTCGGTTCTGTCGGTGATGGTATTAAGCCAGGCATGACGTTCCTGCCGCCAAAAGTAGATCGTTACCGTACGACACAAGGTGTGATGACGCTCGCCGAATTCAATCAGCGCGCGGCCAATTTCACGCCGCAATTGTGCGCAGATAAGTTCCGCTTCCTAGACGATACCTGGGTCAAGTATCACTACAAAACACCACTCGCCAATGAGCTGTATTGCCTCGAGCAACAATATTCACGCAAGCTGAAGGGCAAAGGTGCCGGACTATTACGTGACGACATAGTTGCGCTGACTGACAAAATTTAGATCAAGGCGAATATGCAAATTGGCGCGGTCATTCGTCGCTCGGCGATTCATTTTGGCGATGCCCCTTGTTTGACCGAAGGTAGCCGGACAGTTAGCTTCCGGCAGTTTGACGAACTCACAGATCGACTGGGGAATTCGCTGCTTGAAATCGGTTTGAACGCGGGTGATCGTGTTGGCGTACTGCTGCCCAACGGCATTGATTGTCTGGTGGCGTACTACGCGTTGGCCAAAGCCGGGTTGGTTCGTGTTTCCCTAAATTCGCGCGACGATGTGGAGAGTCATCGCTACAAACTCAGTGATAGTGGAAGCCGCGCCGTGATTCACTACGGCGTAAACGGTATAGCCGCAGAGTTTTCAATTTCTGTGGCGCAATTGGGCAAGTTTCTGGCAACTGGATCGACCGCGCCATGCATTGTTGATCGAGCGCTTGATGCGCCATTTCGCTTGGGTTACACGGGCGGAACGACCGGCAAACCAAAGGCTGTGACCTTAACCACGCGCGGTGAGTTAGCTGAGTTGTCGGTGTTTCTGACTGACCTGATGCCCGACATTCGCTATGGTGAAATTTTCTTGCATGCTGCGCCGATTGCCCATGCGTCGGGTGCATTTTTTCTGCCCGCTATTGTTCGCGGCGCGCATTCGTTGGTGATGCCAAAATTCGATCCCACCAGTTTCATCGCGCTGGCACAATGCGAAAAAGCAACGCTAACATTTTTGGTACCGACCATGTTGGCGATGATTCTTGAACAGCCCGATATCGAAAACGCGGCGATGTCATTTCGCCGTATCGCCTACGGTGCATCGCCGATTTCACCTAGCCTTTTGCAGCGTGCTGAGAAACAATTCGGGCGAGTGTTTGCCCAAGTCTATGGGCAAGCCGAAAGTCCCATGGCGATTACTTGCCTGTTGCCCGAAGATCACGATCGGATTGGTTCATGTGGGCGGCCATTCAGCATTGTTGAAGTCGCGGTGTTTGATGACGATGACAACTTTTTGCCACCGGGCGAGGTCGGTGAAATCGTCTGTCGCGGGCCACAAACGATGGCCTATTACTGGAATCGCCCGGAAGCCACCGAGCAGGCATTTCGCAATGCTTGGTTGCACACCGGCGATATCGGAACGATGGATGCCGACGGGTTTTACTATCTGCTCGACCGCAAAAATGACATGTTGATTTCAGGCGGATTCAATGTGTATCCGCGTGAAGTGGAAGAGGTTTTACTGGCCTTTGATGGCGTGGTCGAAGCTGCGGTGGTTGGACTCCCCGACGAGAAGTGGGGCGATCGCGTGCATGCCGTCATCACGGCGCGAACGAACATCGATATTGGCGCATTGATGGCTTTTGCGCGTGAGGGTTTGGCCAGCTACAAGATGCCCAAAGCGATTGAAATTTGGCCAGAGCTACCGAAAAGTGCGGCGAACAAAATTATGCGACGAACCGTGCGCGATCAAGTGTTGGCTAAACGCACGACTGCAACGGCGAAGAACTAGGGAAAGAAAATGAAACAAGATCAACACACGGTTTTGCATGGATTGGCGATTAAGAAATACGCCAGCGCTGAAGCGATTGCGGGAATCATCGGCATGGAAGCAAGTCGCGTTAGCGCGTTATTAGCCAATGCCGTCGTCAGCGGTTATGTGATGGAAGCGCGCGGCAAATTTTCTCTCACGCCTTTGGCGAGAATTGCGCTGGACAGCGACTATTCACGCTACTGCGGTGATCTGCGCGAGAACCAAGCGTTCGTGCAGCTATACGAATCCTTCGAAGTGGTGAATACCGCGCTCAAGGCACTGATTACAGATTGGCAGGTGATAGCAATTGCCGGAGAGCATGTCCCGAACGATCATTCGAATAAGGCTTACGACAGCCAAATAATTGACCGCTTGGGCGATTTACACGAGCACGCCGAGCGCGTGCTTAACCAATTTGCGACACATTTGCCGCGTCTGCAAATTTATTGCGACAAATTGCTCAGTGCCTGCGAAAAGGCCGAAGACGGCAACATTGAATGGGTCAGCGATGCCACCATAGAGAGCTATCACACGCTGTGGTTTGAACTGCACGAAGACCTGCTGCGGATGCTTGGGCGCACCCGCGTCGAGTAGGCAAGACGTAACCCGGCACTGACGCAATGGCGCAATGGATACGAATGCTGGACGGTGCAGAACCACCCAGTCGTGCACTTGTCGGCGGCAAGGCGTGGTCGATTGCACACGTTCGCGCCCTAGGTTTGCCCGTGCCAGCCGCCTTTGCGATACGACCGAGGCATGCACGGCTTTTCTGGAGACGGGACAATTTCCTGACGGCCTCGATAGCGAAATTCTTGCCAGCATGGAATGGCTTGAGCAACAGACCAAAAGGACCTTTGGCCACGGTCAACACCCGCTCCTGGTCTCCGTTCGATCCGGCGCGCCGATTTCAATGCCCGGCATGATGGACACCGTATTGAACTTGGGCATTACCGATAAAACAGAAATGGCCTTGGCGCAAGAGTGTGCCAATGCGGATTTCGCGCGTGATACCCATCGGCGCTTTCTTCATCTCTACGGCGAGATCGTGCTCAAGGTGCAGTTACCTAGATTAGCCGCCAACGAGAGTCCGGCGCAATGGCGTGAAGCGATTCACAAAACCAGTGGTATGGAGGTACCGGCTGATGTATTGGGACAGTTGCGGAACGCCATCCGCGCCGTATTCGAATCGTGGAATTCGCGACGTGCAAAACGCTATCGCGAACACCTTGGAATATCCCATACGCTTGGAACAGCAGTAACGATACAAGCGATGGTGTTCGGTAATCTGGATGAGCAATCCGGCACCGGCGTGTTGTTCAGTCGCAATCCCTTGACCGGCGATCCGACACCTTTCGGCGAATACTTGTCCGTCGCCCAAGGCGAGGACGTCGTCTCGGGAAAGTTCACACCTAAACCGCTGTCTGCGATGGCCACCAACGTTCCGGAGGCGATGACGGCGTTACTCAAGGCGGCGAAAATTCTTGAGCATGCCAATACCGACGCGCAAGACATCGAATTCACGGTTGAGCGCGGCCAACTTTTTGTCTTGCAAGCACGCGCCGCCAAGCTCGCACCGCAAGCTGCCGTGCGGATTTATCTCGATATGGTTGAGGAAGGCCTGATCGATAAAGCGACCGCGTTAATGCGTATCGCGCCGGATCGCATACGGGTCTTGCTCGCGCCGCGTTTGGCCGAGGGAGCCGATTCGTTGGCAGAACAATTGGCCACCGGCGAAGGCGCTTGCCCCGGCATTGGCATCGGTGTTGTGGTAGCGGATTCGGACGAAGCCGAGCGCCGCGCCGCAGACGGTGATGTGGTGATTCTCGCCCGACCAACGACTAGCCCGGATGATCTGCACGGCATGCTGGCATCCAGCGCGGTGATTACCGAGGAAGGCGGCAGCACCTCCCATGCTGCGGTGGTTTGTCGCGCGCTTGGCATTCCGTGCGTGGTGGGTTGCGGCACCGGAAAGCTTGCCAACTTGATCGGCAAGACGGTGACAGTCGATGGTCAGTCGGGTCGAATTTTTGGTGGTGCTTTGCAAATCCTTGTCCCGGATGAACGTGCTGATCCAGGCATGGTGACACTGACCCAATGGGCACAGGCTTTGTCTCCCATCCAAGTGTTGCGGCCTGCCAAGGCACCGACGGAAAACGTGATCGATTTGAGTCATGAGGAAGGTGCTGCCGACCCCGCACAAATCGGGACTCTGCTGCTTCGATTGGTCGGTGCAAATGCACACGGCAAAGGCGCTTGCGGCGGCGCGATTGCCAGCGACGAGGGCGTTCGCGCAGCGATTGATGTGGGACTGAAATTCATCATTGCCGAACCTGTGTTACCAGTCCTTCTGGCCGCTGTACAAGCCAGCGCATCCGATAAGCAAAAAAATTCTGCACAGGAAAATTAGTCATGACAAACGTGAAGCCAGCGGACATTGAAGCTCTGATCGAAATTTTCGATAAAAGTGATTGGGACGAACTGCGTATCGCGTCAGCGGACATACAGTTGCACCTTGCAAAAGACGCCGGAAAAATCGGACGGCGTGCAACCGTGGTCAACTCGACAGTTGGTGCCGGTGATACGCCGTTAAATGTCGTCGCATCACCCAAACTCACCTCCAAGGCATCGATTGTTGCATCGCAAGCCATCCCCGATGGCCTGGTCGCAATTCGTGCGCCTAGCCTCGGTACTTTTTATCTCGCACCCAAACCTGGCGCGCCATCATTCGTCGAGGTTGGCCAGCAAATTCAGCCCCATACAGAAGTGTGTGTGGTCGAAGTGATGAAGCTATTCACCACCGTGACAGCAGGCATCACCGGCGTCGTTCGTCGTGTCCTGGTGGGCGACGGACAGATGGTCGAGTTTGACCAGGCGTTGTTCCTGGTTGAACCGACTGAGTGAAAACTTCGGTATGAGCATTCGTCGCTTATTCGTGGCCAACCGTGGTGAGATTGCGCTCCGGATTGTGCGCGCGGCCAAGGCATTGGGCATCGAGACGGTGCTTGGCGCATCAAAGGCAGATGTTGGAAGCTTGGCTGCGCAGGAAGCCGACCGCACCATCGTTATTGGCCCGGCACCAGCACGTGCGTCTTACCTCAGCGCACCACTGCTGGTGCACGCAGCAACGGCTAGCGGATGCGACGCTCTGCATCCGGGCTATGGATTTTTGTCTGAACGTGCAGAATTCGCTGCACTTTGCGAGCAAGAAAATATCACCTTTGTTGGTCCTGCCTCTGAAACGATCCGCGCTGTCGGCGATAAATTATCGGCGCGTGAATTGGCCAAATCGGCAGGTGTGCTTATGGTCTCGGGTAGCGACAAAGTCGCGTCGGCTGAAGATGCGCTTCGCATTGCCGAAAACATTGGCTTTCCTGTCATCAGCAAAGCGTCGGCCGGCGGTGGCGGGCGCGGCATGATGATTGCCCGTAGCGCCAATGACATTGTTATTGGCTTTGATAAATCGTCCCACGAGGCGAAAGAAGCTTTCGGTGACGGCACATTGTTCCTGGAGCGCTATGTCGAGCATGCGCGCCACATCGAAGTACAGGTGCTTGGTGATGGCAAGGGAAATATTCTGCACTTTGGTGAGCGCGACTGCTCACTTCAGCGTCGATATCAAAAAATGGTCGAGGAGGCACCTGCCGCAATTCTCTCTGAGTCAGTGCGGCGGCGCTTGCACCAGGCAGCGATTCAACTACTTTCACCGATCCGCTATCGCAATGCGGGAACAGTCGAGTTTCTCTACGACGCGAACGACGACCAGTTTTACTTCATGGAAGTTAATGCCCGGATTCAGGTCGAACATCCGGTCTCAGAAGCTATCTGTGGCGTTGATTTAATTCAGTTGCAACTTGCCGTCGCAGCAGGTGAAAAACTGGAGCTGACGCAAGATCAAATTCGCCCTCAAGGCCATGCCATTGAAGTCCGAATCATCGCCGAAGATCCAAAACGCAATTTCGCACCCTGTCCCGGTCGTATCGTGAAATGGGTAGCGCCGACTGGCGAAGGCCTGCGTTTGGATACCGCCATGTTTGAGGGCGCCGAGGTTCCGCCGTTTTACGACAGCATGATTGCAAAATTGATTGTGCATGGCCGTGACCGCGCGCAAGCGGTAGCTCGTCTCGCGCACGCGCTTGAAATGTTTGTGATTGAAGGCATCGCCACGAATCTATCGCTGTTGCAGGCAATCGTTATGCATCCCGACTTTGTCGCTAACCAAATTGATACCCGCTGGTTGGAGCGCGTGCTGCTTCCTGCATTTAGCAATAAGGAAAATTAAGCTATGGCACATATTGAATTTTTGGACACCACCATGCGTGACGGGCAACAGAGCCTGTGGGGCATGCGCATGCAGACGGGAATGGCCTTGCCTGTTGCATCGTTGGCCGACCGCACCGGGTTTCGCGTGATTGATCTGACCGGCTCGTCAATGTTCGAAGTGATGATACGGCACTGTCAGGAAAATCCGTGGGAAGGCCTTGATTTGATGGTGCAGGCGATGCCGCGCACACCGATTCGTGCAGGAATGCGCGCCAACGCTTCTGTTACTTTTGGTGTCACGCCAGACGCTTTGATGGATGCATGGATGCGACAACTCAATGTGCATGGCTGTCGTAGTTTTTGGATCTACGACGTGCTGTTTAACATCGACAAAATGCATCGCCTCGCCAAAGTGGCCAAGGAGTTTGGCTCCGAAGTCGCCGGCGCGGTGATGTTTGCTTTATCGCCTGTGCATACCGATGCCTACTACGGCGACAAGACGGCTAAGCTTGCGGCCTCGCCCGATATCGACACCATATTGTTGTATGACACCGCAGGCGTGCTTGAAGGTGAGCGGCTCAAAACGCTCATCCCCATCATCAAAGCCAACGCGCGTGGTAAACCGATCGAATTTCATTCCAACAACATCATGGGGCAATCGGCCAAAGCGTATTTGGATGCGATTGAGTACGGCGTGAGTATTTTGCACACGGCAAATCGTCCAATGGCCAATGGCCCTTCGGTGCCATCAACGCAAATCATGGCGCATAACATTTCCTTGCTCGGGCACACGCACGATCTTGATTTGTCTTTGCTCGCACCTGTTGCAGAGCATTTTGAGAAAGTAGGCAAGGCCGCCGGCTTCCTGGTCAATCAACATTACGAATACGACGTACTGGCACTGCAGCATCAAGTGCCAGGCGGCATGATCGGCACGCTTAAGGCGCAGCTGGCTCAACACGGCATGAGCGATCGCGTGAATGATGTCTACCGCGAAACGGCTGCCGTGCGCAAAGAGTTGGGCTATCCGGGTATGGCAACACCATTTAGCCAACTGGTTGGCATTCAGGCAGTGCTGAATGTGGTTAATGGCAAGCGCTACAGCATCGTCACCGATGAAGTGATTCAATATGCCGCTGGCTTTTATGGTGAAACGGTGGCGCCGATTGATCCAAATGTGTTGGACAAAATAATGGGCTCGCCACGTGCCAAACAAGTCATTGCCAATCCGCCGCAGCAGCCGACGATAGAAGAATTGCGTAAGCGACATGACACCAACGACGATGACGAACTCATTTTGCGCGCGCTGGTTCCAGAAGCGGATCTCGCTCGCATGCGCGCCGCCGGACCGGTGAAACAAAGCTTCCCATTGCTCTCGTCACCCGAACTCGATCAAGTGCGACGGCTGATGCAATTGGCCAAGACGCCGTATGTGCAAATGAAAATCGGCGAGATGGAAGTTGAAATGATTCGCCACGGAAATTAGAGCCAACGACATGCGCCGCGCTGTAATCATTGATGTGGCACGCTCGCCTTTCGGGCGTGCGAAACCAGATGGTGCACTGGCGGGTATTCATCCTGTCGACCTTTATGCAAAGGTGTTACAGGCGCTGGTTGAACGCACCGATATCGATCCGGAATTGCTTGAAGATGTGATTACCGGCTGTGTGCTGCAAGTAGGAGAGCAGTCTGGCAATATTGGTCGCCAGGCGGCACTCGCGGCGGGCTTGCCCGAGAGCGTGCCAGCGGTGACACTGGATAGAAAGTGTGGCTCCTCCCAGCAAGCTTTGGATTTTGCGGCGCAGGGCGTCATCGCCGGGGCGTATGACTTCGTGATTGCCGGCGGCGTAGAGATGATGAGCCTCGTGCCCATGCGCGCCAATCGTCTTGGCAAGGATAACGAAGGTTCGGCATTTCATGCGCGCTATCCGGACGGCATGATGCGGCAGGGAATTTCTGCGGAACTCATGGCAGCGCGCTGGAAGCTGTCGCGCGAGGATATGGATGCGTTCGCACTCGAGTCGCACCGCAAAGCTGCGTGGGGCGAAGACAAAGGCCTGACAACCGGGGCGATTGTGCCGATTGAAGTTCCGTTGCCAAATGGTGAAAAACGTTTTGCGCTCCATGACGATGGCATCCGCCGCAACACCAGCCTTGAGCGCCTGGCTGGCCTGCAAACAATCTTTGAAGACCCGGCAATGCTCGTCCGTTTTCCCGAAATTGCTTGGGGCGTGACGGCAGGTAACTCGAGCCAAGTGACGGATGGTGCAAGCGCGGTTCTGGTCGCCGAAGAATCCGCCGCGTTGCGCTTAGGACTAATTCCGCGTGCAGCAATTACGCACTTTGCCGTCGCTGGCGACGACCCGATCATGATGCTATCGGCAATCATGCCAGCCACCCGAAAAATTCTTGCGCGGGCCGGTTTGGCAATTAAACAAATCGATGCGTTTGAAGTTAACGAAGCCTTCGCGTCGGTTGTCTTGTCGTGGCAAAAAGAATTTGGCGTTGACCCTGCGTGCGTCAATCGTTACGGCGGCGCGATTGCCTTGGGTCATCCGGTCGGCGCGTCGGGCGGGCGCTTGGTAGGTAATCTTTTGTGCGCACTTGAAGAGACCGGCGGACGCTTCGGTCTGCAAATCATGTGCGAATCCGGCGGTATGGCAAACGCCACGCTGATTGAAATACTTTGATGTGAACTGTATCCACTATGCCGTCTCTCATTGCCCCAACCGACCTTAGCAAACATCGCGTATTACTCGTCAACGACGATGGCGTACACGCCAAAGGAATTCAATTGCTGGAAGAACTGGTGCGGCAATTCACTGATGATATTTGGGTGGTCGCGCCGGACGAAGAAAAATCCGGAACCTCACATTCAATTTCGCTTTCCACGCCCGTGCGCGTGCGCAAATTATCAGACCGTCACTACGCCGTCAAAGGCACGCCCACAGATTGCGTGCTGATCGCGATTTGGGAATTGATGCAAGACTGCCCGCCGACGGTGATTATTTCCGGCATTAACCACGGCGAGAATTTGGCTGAAGACATCACCTATTCTGGTACCGCCGGGATTGCGATGGAAGGCACGCTGCTGGGCTATCGTTCAATCGCCATGAGTCAGGTCTACCGTCTCGGCGAGCCATCGCGGCTCGACACAGCGCGTAAATTTGGTCCGCCCGTTTTGCGTCAACTTTTGTCGTGCCCGTGGGAAGCGGGCACATTTGTGAATGTGAACTTCCCGAATGAAGCGCCAGAAAATGTAAGCGGCATACGCATCACACGCCAAGGCCAACGCTTGCCAGGGACGTTTCGTCCGATTGGCGGCCTGGACGGGAAAAAATCACCCTACTACTGGATAGGTTTTGCCTACGATCCGGGCGATCCACCCAACGACACGGATTTGGGCGCGATTCGCGACAAAGCAGTTTCCATCACACCAATGCAAATGGACTTAACGGCATTTCAATTCTCCTGCCAGCTCAAAACGCTTTTTGATGAAACCGCAATTGCACCTTAAACATTGACGTCATGAACTTCTCAATTCCTCCCGAGCTGATCGCACTACGAGAAAAAGCGCGGCACTTTATCGCCGAGCAAATTATTCCCATGGAACGAGACGCGCGGTGCACGCCGCATGGTCCGAGCGAAGTGTTGAGACGCGAACTGATAGTCAAAGCTAAAAATGCAGGGCTGATTTCTTCACACATGCCGACTGAACTTGGCGGATTGGGTTTAGATCATTTTGGTAAGGCGATTGTTTTCGAAGAGGCCGGCTACTCGCCGCTTGGCCCTGTCGCACTAAACATCGGCGCACCTGACGAAGGCAACATGCATTTGCTGGAAGTCGTCGCCACACCCGAGCAAAAAACGCGGTGGTTGCATCCGCTGGTTGCTGGTGAGATTCGCTCGTGTTTTTGCATGACGGAACCGCATCCGGGCGCCGGCTCTGATCCAAGCATGTTGACCACCACGGCAACACCGGATGGAAACGATTTTTTGATTAGCGGACGCAAATGGTTTATTACTGGAGCGGAAGGCGCGTCGTTCGCCATCATCATGGCCAAAATGCTGGATGGTAGTGCGACGATGTTTTTGGCTGACATGAATCAGCCAGGCATTACGATAGAGCGTGCCATGGATTCCCTCGATAGCTGCTTTCCCGGCGGACACGGCGTTGTACGGTTCGAGAATCTGCGCGTGCCCGCCAAGCAAGTGTTGGGCGAAATTGGGCAGGGTTTCAAGTACGCACAAGTGCGTCTTGCGCCAGCGCGCTTGACACATTGCATGCGCTGGCTCGGTGCTGCACGGCGCTGCCATGACATCGCCACGACTTACGCGCGGGAGCGTCAAGCGTTTGGCAAAGCTTTGGGCCAGCACGAGGGTGTCGGCTTTATGTTGGCCGACAATGAAATGGATATTCACATCACTCGCCTTGCCATTTGGCATTGCGCTTGGGTATTGGATCAAGGTGAGTTGGGACGGCACGCGTCCAGCATCACGAAAGTGATTGCTTCAGAGGCGATTTGGCGAGTGGTCGACCGTAGCGTTCAGATTTTGGGTGGCATGGGCGTGACGCATGAAACCATCGTCGCACGCATCTTTGCCGATGTGCGCGCCTTTCGAATCTACGATGGTCCGTCTGAGACGCACCGATGGAGCATCGCCAATAAACTGATGCGCGCGAATACCAAGCATTGAATGTCGAAAATGAATGGCAGAGGTTGTTATGCAGTTTGTAGTGGCAGGCAAGTGAAAGCTTTCTGTTGTCGCGCCATGTGCGGCTGCGGAATTCGGTCGATGGAAAACATAATCAGGAGACGAACATGAAACGACTTGAAGGAAAAGTGGTTCTGGTAACAGGTGGTGGCGCGGGCATCGGCAGGGCATGTATGCATGTGTTTGCGCGCGAAGGAGCCAAAGTATTTGCGATAAGCCGCACACAATCCAAGCTTGATGAAGTGGTCGCCGAAGTCACGGCGGCGGGCGGAATTGCCGGTGCGGCGGCCGCGGATTTGTCTGATCCGGTGCAAGCCGAAAGGGCGTTTAAGGCGCTGATCGATAAATTTGGTCGCGTTGATATTCTGATCAACAACGCGGGTGTTGGTTACAGCTTCGCGCAAGTTGAGCCGGGCACGATGAATGACACGACAACCACCACGCCGGAAAACTGGCGGCGTGTGATGGGCATCAATCTGGACTCGGTTTTCTTGATGTCACGCCTGGCAATTCCTTACATGCAAAAGCAAGGCGGCGGCGCGGTAGTAAACGTTTCCTCAATTTGGGGTTTGGGCGGTGCGGCCGATGCACACGCTTATACCGCCGCCAAAGGTGCAATCATCAACTACACGCGCTCCTTGGCCGTGGCCTATGCCAAAGACAATATCCGCTCCAATACGATATGCCCGGGCTGGGTCGATACCGGCATGGTGGCATCGGTGATTCACTGGTTTGAAGATCCGGCGATGGCTGATCAAATCACGCCGATGCGCCGTCCGGCGCGGCCAGAAGAAATCGCCAAGGCTTGCCTGTTTTTGGCCTCTGACGATGCGTCCTACGTTAACGGCACGATGCTGGTGGTCGATGGCGGGACGAAAGCTCGCTGATTTTTGTGATAATTCTGCGCGATTGCAGCTACATGAACGCTGCGATCGCGCAATATTCCTACATAAACGAACCGGAAATCACCTCGCATCGTGCCATCTGCAAAATTCAAATCTGAGCCACAATTCGCGCGCGAAGGTGATGGTGAAAATACCCCCGTTACCTCGCCCGACTTAGTTTTTGCAGCGCTCGAGCGGGGTATCTTGCTCGGCCGTTATGTGCCGGGACAACGCCTTATCGTCGCTGACTTGATGCATGAATTGAAGCTCAGTCGAGGCTCTGTGCGCGAAGGTTTCAAGCGGCTGGCCGCCGAAGGTGTGGTCGTCCAATTACCGCATCGTGGCGTATACATTCGCGCCTTGAGCCGCAGCGAATCACTCGACCTACTACAAGTTTTGCGCGCCCTTTTGGGCTTAGCCGTGGGCTTGGCGGCCGCCCGCATTCGGCTCGACCGAAAATCAAATGTCTACGGGCATGCGGCGAAATTGACGCGCTCATATGAGCGCTTGGCGGCGCTCGGCCCGAATAGCGATCGCATCATGCAGTCGATTGAACGCACGCGGTTTTACGACACCATCTTAGAAATTGCTGGCAACCAGGAGCTCACACGGCTCAACCCTTTGCTGCCAACGGTGATTATGCGCATGCAGATTCACCAGTATGTGAATCCCGAAATGCATACGCATTTATTTGCCGATTACGAAACACTTTACAACGCACTAATGAATGGCGATCCGATCAAGGCAAAGCGCATCATCGACCGCCATATTCGCTACAGCCGCATTCAAGCTTTGCATTTACCCGACGAGGCGTTCGCTACGCTGCCGTAGCGCCATGGCTATGCCGTTAACGGCGGCGGCGCAGGGAATTCGCAAAGCACTGCTTTGTGCCTGTAGAGCGGGTCGGCTGTACTAAGCCGACACTCCGCGCCAGCACCAACTGGCATAAAAACAAAAATCACCCGCCGACTTTGCGTGTGTATTTCCCGTCAAACGCCGTTATCCATTTTCCGCTGGCGTCGGTCGATTCCCAATGTTGTCGCACACTGGCATCGGCGTTCGGTGTCCAGGTGATTCGATGCCTGGTCACCACACCTTTGACATCTGTGGTCTCGCCGGATAACACCATGTTGCCGTCCTTCAGGCCACCTTCAAGCAGTAGCAAAGTACCTGCGTTGTCGACCCAGGTTTGATGCCACACTTTGCGCCCCGCGTCGTAGATATTGAAACTCTCGCCGCTATACCCGGATGGCGTGGTGTATTGCTCGTGCAGTACACAGCCAGCGTGCTTTTTCTCGATTTTGTTGTGCCCCGCGAGCTTGCCTTTGACCCCATACACATCCCAATCACCCAGCCAAAAATCAAATTGCTTGTGCGCTTCGGGATCACAAGGTAGTGGTGGAGTAGCGGCCATGGTCATCGTGGAAAACAGGCAAGTTGCAAGAAAAATTACGTTAACAAAAACGCGTTTGATGTGCATGGAAGCTCCTCAGATTTCAACGTGGAATAGCTATTCAGCTCACCGGCATACGGCCTTCAAACAGGATAGTAAACCGATTTAGTGCCGTCTTCCAATCGCGAATGGGCATGGCGCGCTTGGCAGCGATATTGCACAGCGCCAGATGGAAGGACTTGAGAATCACTTCATCGTTGGGAAACGAGCCGCGATTGTTGGTCACTTTACGCAAGTTGGCGCCGATCAACTCGATGGCATTGGTCGAATAAATCACTTTGCGAATTTCTTCCGGATAAGCAAAAAACGGCGTGACACGATCCCAATTGCGCCGCCACAACTGGCTGATAGTGGCATAAGCGCCGTCCCACTTGGCGGCGAATGTGTCAAGGCAGCGCTCGGCTTCCTCAATGGTGGACGCGCGATAGATATGCTTGAGATCATCGATCACTGCCTTGTGATTCCTCGCCGGGACATAGTTCAAACTTCGGCGCACCATATGTGCAATACATAGCTGCACAACCGTATCGGGAAACACCGCCTTGATCGCTTCCGGCAAACCTTTCACGCCGTCGACACAGGCAACAAAAATATCCTCCACGCCGCGATTTTTTAAATCACTGACCACCGCGTGCCAGAAACTTGCATCGCCCAGCGCAGCATCCGTGTCCGCCATCCACAACCCCAAGACCTCGCGCATGCCTTGCGGATTGACGCCAATGATCAGATACACCGGCTTGTTACTTATGTGTCCGCCGTCGCAGCATTTGACCGGCAGTGCATCAAAATACATGATGGGATATAGCCGCTCCAGCGGTCTGCTTTGCCACGCGCTTGCCTCATCAATCAAGGCATCCGTCACGCTGGAAATTTTCGACGGTGAAACATTCGCCCCGTAGATTCCTTGCAAATGCGCCTGAATTTCCGCTGTCGCCAAACCGCGCGCATGGAGGGCGAGGATTTTGTCGTCATATTCACTGAGATTCGCCGCACTTGTATCGGCCATTCGTGAATGCAGCGAATCAAAAGGACTGCCACGCACCGAGAAGTCATGCACTGCACGACTCCTCGGCTCGTCCATCGCAACCGACAGCGCCCGCTCCAGCAGCGCCACGGTCAATTGCTTCAACAAACCTCGCTCGCCAATCAAATCCTCTGGTGTCTTGTAATGCTTGAGTAGCTCATCCACCAGATTGCTATCGAGGGTCATCATCGCTTTATGTTTAGCAAATATCAGAACTTGTAGGTTGCCTTGACATACACAAAACGGCCCAGCGGATCGTATTGCGCAGGATCAAACCCATAAGCAAAGAAGTTCACTGTGTTGATGTAGAGCGGTGGATCTTTGTCGAACAGATTCTTCGCGCCAATGGAGAGGTTTAGATCTTTGCTATACGAGTAACGCGCCTGCAAATCGTAAATCGAATAGCCGGGAACGAAGTGACGGTTGCCATTCAGATCGGGGCCGTCTTCATAACGATCAGTGTAATTTTGCGTCAAGGTCGCACCGAAAGCGCCATAAGTCCAGTCGAAATTAATCTTGTGTTTGTATTTGAGAATCGTCCCACCGAGACTGGTCAGTTTCAGCGCGGCACCCACTGCATCAACTTGCGTACCGATAGCGTTCTCAGTCCCGTCAGGCGTCTTTAGTGATGCCTTGGTCATGCGCGTCGCGTTGTAATCGACGGTCAGCTTGCCGAAACTGAACTTATCGCTCCAGCTTGCACCAAGGTCGAATCCGGCAAACTTCGCCAGACCGGCATTGATTTGACGTTCATCGACGACATTGGCTGAACCGTCTGGATTGAAAGTTACGTACTGATTGTTGACACCATGCGCCTGATTGACCAACGCCAGAGCCGTCGCTGCGGTGACGTATTTGTCGATCTTGATCGCAAAATAATCCACATTCAACTTGACGTTTTTCATTGGCGCAACCATGGCTCCAAGCGACCACTGCTTGGACTTCTCTGGAACCAGTGATGCGTTACCGCCAAACTTCGCGTTCGCTTGATAGTTAGGCCCTGCCACCGGGTCGGTATATTGCTCGCTCGTACCCAAAGTCTCCGGGTTATAAAGTTCCTTCAAAGATGGCGCACGAAAGCCTGTGCCGTAGCTGGAACGAATGCTGACGATATCCATCGGCGCATAGCGCATGCTGACTTTGCCGGTAATCGGGCTACCGTCTTTTTGCAAGTCACCGTAGCGGTCACCACGCATCGACACATTGGCTTCGAGATTTTTCAAGAACGGTAGATTGACTTCAGAGAACACACTGGTAATGGTGCGGCTTCTAGCAATTGGCAGAACGCCACCACCAAGACCTGCAATATCCCCGGAGGCCAGAATTGGTGGCGAGGAAATTTCGAAGCGCTGGCTGTGCACTTCGCCGCCGACTGACACAGCAATTTCGCCACCGGCTAAATTACCAATCGCGTTTGAGACGCGACCATCCCAGGCATTGGTGGTGAACTTGGCACCCACGGTCGGGCCGATGTACTTGGCCTTGGCCACTTCGGCCGCCACGTTGGCCGGCTGAATGCCGCCCAGTGACCACGGATTCCAGTTGTCGGTTGCGTTGTTCAGTGCACGCGCCAAACCTAGTTGTGAAAAATAACCATCAATCACTTGACCGGCAACCAGACTTTGATCATGGGTTATTGCAGTATCGTAATCCCAGCCTTTGTAGACGCCCTTCAATCCTGCGGTAAATCGATTTTGGGTATTTTCATCACGCGAGGTTCGTTCGCCAGCAACGAAGGCGCGCTGTGTCACGGCCAATACTTTGCCAACCATTGCGCCAAGACCATGGGTATTGAGCCACGCGGTAGGGTAGTTCGGATTGGTCGGACGAATCAACAACGCGGGCGACACGCCGGTTCCAGCAAACGCGGTATCTGTCGCCAGAAAACTGCTGCGGACTGGCGACGGTTGAATCGCTTGCTGGTTAACATTGTGAACACGAGAAAACTGGGCGTAAAACTCGGTCGTCTCGTCCAGCTTGAAGCGCGCAGAACCTGTCACATTTTGTTTGTCGGTCTTGGGAATCAAACGCACCGACGCAGCCGAATCGAAGAAGCAACGACCCGCGCTGGTGCTGGGTGCAGCCGGGCCCGGTTGAATGAAATGGTTATCGAAATTACAGCCGATTGAGTCGGCTAGCGGATTGCCATAGTAGGAGGAACGAACACCCAGCGGATTGGCTGCGTTACCGGCGTTGGCGGCACGTGTATCACCAAGCGCCGTATTCCACACGCCTTCAATGTTGCCACCACCCGTGGCACCGTTGGTGAAAAACGGCGGCACATTCCCTGACTTGGCAAAGTCACGATTGCTGGCTTTGAGTTCGGTTTGCGATTCCATACCAACCGACATCATGAGGTTGAATTTATCTTTGGCGAGCGAACCGTAACCCATTACCACATTGGCTTTATCTGATTTGCCGCCGCCATCACGGGTGGGGCCGCCAGCGGTATACGATGCCTCAACACCCTGGAAATCTTTGCGCGTGATGAAGTTGATTACACCAGCCATTGCGTCGGAACCGTAGATCGACGATGCGCCGTCGGTCAACACATCGATCCGTTCGATAGTCTCAACCGGAATAGCATTGACATCGACCGCCGCTGAATCATATCCAAACGGTGCCAAGCGGCGACCGTCGACGAGAATCAGCGTACGTTGATCACCCAGCCCGCGCAGCGACACCGTTGAACGACCATAAGTTGAGTTGCCGGCGCCCATCGATTTGGTCACACCACCGGCCGCGCTCACACTGGGTAGCGATGCCATCAAGGACTCAATATTCACCGCGCCGGTTTTGGCGATGTCTTCACGCGTAATAATTTGCACCGGCAGTGCTTGTTGTTCCAGCGACTGCTTAATACTCGAACCCGTCACCTCGACGCGCTGTACAGCTTCTTGCGCCAAGACGGTCTGCGCTGCGGCGGTGATTGCGATTGCCGAACATGCTTGGGCGACTCTTATCGCCAGTTGTTTTTGCTTGAGAATCATTTTGTCTCCTAAGGGTGATTGCCTGAATGTGGTTCGCACGCGAATTTGATTTCGTGTCGGCAGCGGCAGTATTGGCGGCAGCGAAAATCACGTCCTTAAAATGACCTTAAGATTTGCTTAAACCTGCTGAAAGTGGCTTTTCGCGGGCTTCAGCTGCTGGTGTAATAGGAGAAGACGCGCACCCCGTCGCTTGAGGTGGCCTTTGGAGTTATCGATTTGCAAACTGGAAAAACTTACCGTTTCGGCGACTTCGAGCTTCAGCCCGATGAACACCGCTTGCTCGTTGGTGGCGCGCCGACGGCCTTGGGTGCGCGTGCGCTCAATTTGCTGCTTGCGCTGGTAGAACACGCAGGGCAACTGGTGACCAAGGATGCGCTACTTGAACGTGTATGGCCCGGCGTAGTGGTCGAAGAAAATAATTTGCAAGTGCAAATATCGACCTTGCGAAAATTGTTGGGCACCGATGCCATTGCGACCGTGGTTGGCAAGGGTTATCGCTTTACGCCTGAAATAATTATTAAGTCTGCTGCTGTTGCACATAGCCAACACTTCTCGCCGCATGCGCATTCCAACCTGCCGCTTCATCTTGGCGCACTCATCGGACGTGAACGTGAGTTGGTTCAACTTCACGCACTGCTTGCTCAAGAACGCCTGGTCACGGTGACCGGGTCAGGTGGCGTCGGCAAGACGCGCTTGATGTTGGCGTGCGCACAAGATATTGAACCTCGGTTCAGTGCGGGGGCATGGCTGATTGAACTAGCAAATCAAAACGATCCGAATATGGTCGCTGCCGCCGTTGCGGCTTCCCTGAGGCTCGAAGTGAAAGATGCTGCGTCGGCCACCAATGCACTGGTTCGTTACCTGCGTGACAAACAAATTTTGTTGCTGTTGGATAACTGCGAACACCTCGTCGATGCGGTCGCAGCGCTGGTCGAATCACTGTTGGCCGTCGCCCCACAACTGCAAGTGATAACCACCTCACAAGATGTTTTGGGCTTGAGCGGCGAGCAAATTTTTCGCGTCCCTTCGCTGCTGTTGCCGCCCGACAACCCAATCACCGCCGAGCTTGCCTTGCGCTACGGTGCGATTACGCTGTTCATCGAGCGCGCAAAACTGGGCGATCCGAATTTTCTATGCAATGACAGCAATGCGCTGCTGATTACGACAATTTGTCGGCGGCTCGATGGCATCCCGCTGGCTATTGAAATGGCTGCCGCGCGCGTCGGGACGCTTGGGCTCGCCAGCGTCGCACGCTTGCTCGACGAACGATTTTTGGCGCTGACTGCGGGTCGTCGCAGCGCCGTGCCGCGACAGCAAACTTTGCAGGCCACGCTGGATTGGAGTTTCAGTCTGCTCGCCGAGCGAGAGCGTATCGTGTTTCGCCGCGTGTCCAATTTCGTCGGCGGCTTTTCACTCGCTGCTGCAATAGCCGTGGCTGCTGACGATAATCTTGACCAAAGCGAGGTCATCAATGCCGTCAGTATTTTGGTAACGAAATCCTTACTCACAGTAGATACTAGCCAAGGTCAATGGCGCTATCGTTTGTTGGAAGTCGCGCGGGCTTATGCGCTGGTGCGATTGGCTGAAAGCGGCGAAATCAACGACGTTGCACGCCGTGCCGCTGAGCATTACGTTTCGATATTTACGCCATGCTTTGACGATTGGACACGGCTTTCTGACGAAGCATTTGATGCCCGCTATATGCCCGATTTGGAAAATTTGCGTCTTGCCCTGGATTGGGCATTTGGTTCGCGTGGCGATGTACAAATAGGACTGGCGCTGACCGGTTTATCCGGCCCTCTATGGGTTGGCCCCTTGATGGTGAGCGAATCCGAACGGCGGCTGGAGACGGCGTTCACACGGGTAGAGTCGCGGACGCCACCTGCCGTGGTGGCTGCTCTGCATTTGGCGGCCGGATCTTTCTACTATTGGCGGGTGAACGAGCAGTCGCTCAGTGCATTGCGTTCGGCCGGAGCCATGTTGCGCGAACTGGGTGAAACCATTAGCGCTGGCTACGCCCTGCTGTTACTGGGAAACACTTTAGCGGCGATTGGCAGGAAGGAGGCCGAAGAGACGCTGGCGGAAGCGCAAAAACTCCTCATCAACTGCAAGCGGCCGCGTTTGCTGGCGCTCCAACCAAAAGTTCTG
>JANYAW010000266.1 GCA_025361105.1 Rhodocyclaceae bacterium
ACAGGCCGAGCGTGAGTAAGGTAGCGGGCAAGGTGAGCAAAATCATGATCGGGCGAACGAAGGTGTTGACGAATCCGAGCACCAGTGCGGCGATGAATGCGGCCGTGAAGCTTTGTACGGCGACCCCGGGCAAAAGATAGGCCACGGTGATCAGCGCGGCGGAATTGATGATCCAGATCAGAAGTAGTTTCATGGGATGAGATTGTAAATTGAGATTGGCTTGGAAGTGAATTGTCAGTTGGTGCTGGTGACACGCCGTTAAGTGTCTCCGTCACAAACCCAACGCCAGTTGATCGGCAATCGGCTCTGCATTGGCAGCTTCGATGGTGACGAGATTGTTGGCTTTGACACCAAGCAATCGCAGTTTTTTTTCCAGTGGTGCACGGCGCAGGCATTCGCCAGCGGCGCGGCGGATTTGGATGGCGTCGTTGATGGCGACGTCGAGGGTGAAATCGCGGGTGACAATACGAAAATCGTCGAAGCGCAGTTTGATGCCGATAGTGTGGGCGAGGTAGCCTTTGCGTTGTAAATCTTTGGCCAGACCGGTGCACAAGTCGGTGAAAATTTCTGACAACTCAGCCTTGTTGCGGCGTGCATGCATGTCGTGTTCAAACGTCGTTTCGCGACTGATGGTGCGCGGTTCTGAGTCGGTCGATATCGGGCGATTGTCGATGCCCTGCGCAGCATCCACCATCCACGCGGCAAAGCTGCGACCAAAATTCGCTTGCAACAATGCCGGATCGGTGGCGGCCAAATCGGCAATGCTGACGATGCCAAGTGCCGCCAATTTTTCATTGGCTTTGGGGCCGATGCCGTTAATTTTTTTGGCCGGCAATGGCCAGATGCGCGATTGCAAATCGCCTTCCATCATGATGGTGATGCCATTCGGTTTGTCCAAATCCGAGCAGATTTTTGAGAGCAATTTGTTGGGTGTGATGCCGATAGAGCAAGTCAATCCGGTCGCATCATGCACCGCTGTTTTCAAGCGCTGCGCGATGGTCAATGAGTCGCCTGGAATCTCGCTGATGTCGATATAAATTTCGTCGATGCCGCGATCTTCAATGTGCGGCGCGACAGCGGCGACTGACGCTTTGAACAGCCGCGAGTAGTGACGATAGGCGGCGAAATCTACCGGCAACAAAATCGCCTCAGGCGCAAGTTTGGCGGCCTTCATCACACCCATACCGGAGAACACGCCAAGTGCCCGCGCTTCGTAAGTCGATGTCGTCGTCACGCCGCGTCCGACGTAATCTTTAAGCCGAGAATAAGTGCGAGTGCCATCGCTCTGCGTCACTGGTTGGTGGATGCTGCGCCCGCCAATCACCACTGGCTGCCCGCGTAAATCCGGGTAGCGCAGGAGCTCGACGGAGGCGTAGAAAGCGTCCATATCGAGATGCGCGATGCGACGAATTGGTTCAGTCATTGTTGGACTCAAGCCGCCTCAAAATGCTCCAACATCAACTGCACCGTTTCAGTCCCATTCCATTCGTTAATATCGAGACGAAATGCGGCGCGGATATTTGTTGGTGCGGTTTCGGCGTTGTTGAACTGAATTGCGTCAAAGCTGCGGTCGCCTTTTTTTAGTTTTAGCTTGAGATGTTTTTCTTTCAAGATGCGTTGATTGATGACTTGAAAGCTATCGTCAAAAATTGGGGGCGGAAAAGTTTGCCCCCAGATTTCTTGTTGCATCAGTCGCGCCGTGTCGACCGAGTAATAGCCGGTTTCTAGCGGGCCGTCGGTTTCTAGGGTGCGGGTGAGTTGGCTGGGTTGGATTAGTTCGCGGCAGACTTTTTCAAATGCGCTTTCAAATTCACCGAGGCGCGATTCGTTCAGCGTCAGCCCAGCCGCAGCCGCGTGCCCGCCGAAGCGGATGAGTAAATCGGGATGACGTTTGGCGACCAGATCGAGTGCATCGCGCAAATGCAATCCGGGTATCGAGCGACCCGATGCTTTTAGCTCTCCATCGTTGCCGCGTGCAAAGGCAAATGTCGGGCGGTGAAATTTCTCTTTGACCCGTCCGGCGAGTATGCCAATCACGCCTTGGTGCCAAGTCGCATCGAAAAGCGTGAGGCTGGCGCGATTGCCAACATCAATGTTATCGAGCAACAAATCGGCGTCGACTTTCATATCGGCTTCGATGCTGCGGCGCTCGCGATTTTTCGCGTCGAGTTCCTGCGCGATGTTGAGTGCGCGCGCCGTGTCATCGGTAATCAGCGCTTCGATGCCGAGCGACATATCAGCCAAACGTCCGGCGGCGTTAAGCCGCGGGCCAAGCGTGAAACCCAAATCAAAAGTTGCCGCCAATCTTGGCTCGCGACCAGCGATGCGAAACAGCGCGGACATTCCCGCTTGCATTTGGCCGGCACGCATACGTTTGAGTCCTTGCGCCACCAGTATGCGATTGTTGTAATCGAGCGCGACCACATCGGCGACCGTGCCGAGCGCGACTAAATCGAGTAGCACGGAAAGATTCGGTTCCGGCTTGTCGGCGTATGCGCCACGCTTGCGCAGTTCGGCGCGCAGTGCCAACATCACATAAAACATCACGCCAACACCGGCGATACATTTCGAAGGAAAGGTGCAACCCGGCTGATTCGGATTGACGATGACATCCGCATCAGGTAATTCTGCGGCAGGCAAATGGTGGTCGGTAATCAAGGTACGAATGCCAAGGCGATTGGCTTCGGCAACTCCTTCGATGCTGGCGATGCCGTTGTCGACGGTGATGATGATGTCGGGTTTGCCGAAATTGTCATTGTGCGCGGCAAGTTGTACTACTTCGGGCGACAAACCATAGCCGAGGGTGAAGCGGTCAGGCACCAAATAGTCTACCCGTGCGCCCATCATGCGCAGTGCGCGCAGGCCGACGGCGCAGGCAGTTGCGCCATCGCAGTCGTAGTCGGCGACGATCAGCAGCTGCTTCTTTTCAGTGATTGCGTCGGCCAAAAACACGGCGGCTTCAGTAGTGTTTTTCATTTGCTCTGGTGGCAGCAAATTGGCCGTGCGGGTGTCGAGCTGATTCGCGTCGGTGATGCCGCGCGAGGCATAAAGGCGCGCCAGCAGCGGATGCACGCCAGCTTGTTCGAGCACCCAAGCGGCGCGCGGCGCGGCGTTGCGGATGGCGAGTTGCGTCATGGTGTTATTGCTTAAGCAGCGAGTGCGGATAAAGGTAAAGGGTCGCGCCAAAATTTCAGCATTGCGAGGCGCGAGAGTTCAGTTTGATGCGCCGTGGTGGCAGCGGGCATGATGATTTTAAGGTGCGTGATTTGGCCACTACGCAAGTCGCGCAAAATCGGCGCAAACCAATTTGCATCGAGTTCGGAGAGCACTTCGCGCCAACGCATGCCATCCGCGCGGCCTCTGGCTTGTGCCAAACAATCGAATACGACCAATCGGTTTGTATGCGAATTGGCTTGCCAGGTTTCGGTCGGTAGCTCCACCGCGACTCGGCAGTGCGTCGCCAAACCTTGCAACACCGGATTAACACTATTGACCACATCATGCGCCGTCCTGGCATCGGTCGGCAGGCTTCCGCCACCCCACGGCCACAGTGAATTAACGCGCGCTTGGCCACGGGATTCGCGCGCCTGATTTACCGGATGTGCGTGCAGTAACACCTGCGCCTCGTTGAGCAGATTTCGCCAGTGCGAGTCAGTAGGCAAACCCTGCTCGGCACGACGGCCTATGAAATCCGGCAGTGCCGAAAAAACTGGTAGAGCAGGGGCGGTATCGTGAATCAACAAGTGCCATTGCTGCGGCGTGGTGATTTGAATTTCGCCAATCTCGGCAAAAATTTCCGTCAAGGACTTGCCAAGTGCTTGTGCTTCCGCTTCGGTCAATTGCAATTCGTCGGGGTCGCCAACTGTCACGCTGCGCTCGACGAAGGCGAGATTAATTGGGTCAAGACACAGATAGCTTTTTGTAGCTACTGCCTCACCCAAGGCCAGCAAGCGCAAAGGCGCCGCGGCGGGATCATGTGCAAGGCCGAACGCAGCGCGCAGCCAGTTATTTGTATTGCTGGCAATTTTGCCTTTACCAAGCAGCGCACACAGCGCGGGAGTCGCGAGGTCGCTCGTCAAATCGTGCATCGCAGGCTGTGGCCAGAGCAGACCGGGGACAACGAGAGTGAGATGACAAGTGGAGTTTTCAAGGCGCGGCATCTGTGCATGTTAACATCGTGCCCGTCTCGCTTCATGTGCATCCACACATTCATGATCTACGAACTTCTCATCGGCTTGCGTTACACACGTGCCCAGCCGCGCCAGTCTGGCGCTGACTCATCCAATCGATTCATTTCCTTCATCGCGCTAATTTCCTTGCTTGGTTTGGCGCTGGGGGTGGCCGCATTGATCGTGGTGTTGTCGGTGATGAATGGATTTCAAAAAGAGTTGCGCACGCGAATTTTGGGCGTGGTTTCGCATGTGCAAATCAGTGCGCAAGATGGTGCACTGACCGATTGGCAATCGACCCTGCAAATCGCGGCCAAACATCCGCGCGTACTTGCCGCAGCGCCGTTCGTGCAGGAGCAGGGGATGCTGAGCTTTGACGGCGAAGTGCGCGGCATGCTGGTACGTGGTGTGTTGCCCGAGATGGAAAATCGGGTGGCAGATTTTGCCGGACATATGCGAATCGGGAAACTCGAAAATTTGCGCGCTGGCGAATTCGGGATGATTCTGGGTAGCGAATTAGCGCGTGCGTTGCACGTTGTGGTGGGCGACAAAGTTACTTTGTTGGCACCGCAAGGCTTGGTGACGCCGGTTGCCGTGATGCCGCGAATGAAACAATTTCGCATCATCGGTATATTTGAAGTTGGCATGTTTGAATTTGATTCCGGGCTCGCGTTGATACATCTGAACGACGCGCAAGCACTTTATCGAATGGGCGAAGATGTTTCGGGCGTGCGGCTCAAAGTCGATGAACTTTTTGCTGCACCACTAATCGGCCGAGAGTTGTTGCCTGCGCTGCGAACCGTCGCGCCGAATGCGTGGGTGTCGGATTGGACGCGCTCGCACGCTAATTTTTTCCGTGCAGTCGACATCGAAAAACGCATGATGTTCTTAATCTTGCTACTTATTGTCGCCGTCGCCGCGTTCAACATCGTGTCGACTTTGGTGATGGCGGTACAAGACAAGCGCGCCGACATTGCGATCTTGCGTACATTGGGCGCATCGCCACAAAGCATCATGTGTATTTTTATCGTGCAGGGCATGCTTATTGGCATGATAGGTTTGGCCGCAGGGGTAGTAGGTGGTGTGGCACTGGCCTTAAATGTCGATGTCGTCGTGCCCGCGTTGGAACATGCGCTCGGCCTTCAATTTTTGGCCAAGGATGTTTACTACATCAGCGATTTGCCTTCGGATTTGCAATGGAATGATGTGGGCATTATTTGTGTGGTGTCGTTTGTGCTGACGGTGGTGGCGACCCTGTATCCGAGTTGGCGTGCATCGCTGACCCAACCTGCGGAGGCGCTGCGTTATGAGTAATGCTATGAGTAATGCCGCCGTAGTCGAATGTCGCGCGCTGTCAAAAACTTTTTTTCAAGGCGAATATGTTGTGCCAGTGCTCAGCAGCATCGACTTGCGAGTTGGTGCTGGTGACACGCTGTCAATTGTCGGTGCGAGCGGATCGGGCAAAAGTACGCTGCTGCATTTACTCGGTGGACTCGACGATGTGACTAGCGGTGAAGTGTTTTTAGGTGGTCACAATCTCGCGACGATTAGTGAAGCAGAGCGCGGAAATTTACGCAACCGCACGCTTGGTTTTGTCTATCAATTTCATCATTTGTTGGCCGAATTCACGGCGCTGGAAAACGTTGCCATGCCATTGTTGATACGCCGTATGCCGCGTAGCGATGCCCATGCACAAGCGGCGGCGATGTTGCAAAAAGTTGGTCTCGGCCATCGCCTGCCACATCGCCCTGGTGAGTTGTCTGGCGGCGAGCGTCAGCGGGTAGCAGTAGCGCGCGCGTTGGTGACGGAACCGGCTTGTTTGTTGGCCGATGAGCCGACAGGAAATCTGGATCGCGCGTCGGCCGATGCAGTGTTCGCTTTGATGACGAATTTGTGTCGCGAAAAAGGTACGGCGTTGATCGCGGTAACTCACGACCAAGTGCTGGCCAATCGACTAAGTCGCGTGATGCATTTATCGGATGGAATTCTGAACTCTGACTGAGTTGCAAGTGCCTAGTTACGATCTAGTCCTTCACCCAGACACTCAAAGATTTTCGGATTTCCTCGCGGCCTTGCGGTGAGGCCATTGCGATCAAAGTGAAACCCGGTTGCACCAAAAAGGTAGCCGGTGGGTTGAATACCCAATCAGCGCCTGTCCGAACCGCCAACAAAATATAATTCTCGCTATGCTTGAGGTTCAACGCAGAAAGCACGCATGGTTGAAAAGTTACCGGCGCGGTCACTTCTTCAACTCGCAAGTTATGTTCCGAACGTAGCATTTCGTCGAGGAATGACACTACTTGTGGGCGCAACATTGCAGATGCTATACGCATTCCACCGGTGAAGTTAGGTGACACCGTTGCATCGGCACCGGCCTTTTTCATCTTCTCGACATTGCGTAAATCGTTACAGCGCGCGACGACACGTATCGCCGGATTAAGCTGGCGCGCAGTCAGTGAAATCATCAAGTTGCGACTATCGTCACCCGTGACTGCAAACACGCCTTTGGCTTTGGCGATATTGGCTTTGATCAACACATCATCGTCGGACGCATCGCCGTGAATATAGAGGAAGACGCTTTGCGTTTCCGCCAGTGATTCCAGCAAATCCAGACGCTCGTCAATAACGATGTGGTGGCGATGGGTCAAATCCAATTCCGCAGCGACGTTACGGCCAACACGGCCAAACCCACACAGGATGTAATGTCCTTCCAAACTTCGCATACGCTTTTCCATTCGCCGCCTCCGCATTGTCTTGTCAAAATCGCTCGCCAACATCAGCGCTGTGACGCTCGAAAAAAGATAGGTCACGATACCAATGCCGCTGAAGGCAATCGCCATCGTGAATAACTCACGTTCAGGGTGGTGAAATAGTTCTATGCCCGCGCCATAGCCGATGGTGGCCACCATCAAGAAGGTCATGTAAGCGGCATCGAGCCAGCCCACTTCTTCGCCGCCAAACTCTTTGTAGCCGAGAGTGCCAAACAACAGAACGACGGTGAACGCGACCAGCGAATTTACGATGGCGCGGCGCGCGCGGTGGAACACGTCGTCAGGGTTGTTGGAATCAGGCATCGTGAATAAGTAGTGACGGTGGCTGTCGAGGTGGCGATTAGGGTAGGCGGTAGGTTAACAGAAAGCCATGGGTTTCCGGCGATAAGCTTGAGTGGCAAAGCTTAATGTGCAGTAAATCGAATAGCGATTTGTGCAATTCCGTCAGCGCCAGCGGTGATGACGTCGCCAGGTTTGATTGGCCCGACACCTTCTGGTGTGCCGGTAAAAATCAAGTCGCCGGCTTGCAATTCAAAGTAGGTCGACAAATGCGAAATGATTTCTGGAATTGACCAGATCATGTCGGCCAGATCGCCTTGCTGTTTGAGTTGATCGTTCACCTTGAGCCAGATCCGCCCACTCGCCGGATGTCCGCATCGCGTGACCGGCGTGATACGAGAGATAGGTGCAGAACGATCAAACGCTTTGCCGGTTTCCCACGGATGGCCTTTATCTTTGAGCCGGTTTTGCAAATCACGTCGTGTCATATCAAGGCCGACGGCGTAGCCAAAAATATGCTCGGTCGCTTGCGCTGGCGGAATCTCACGTCCGGCTTTTCCAATCGCAATTATCAGCTCGATTTCGTGATGCAAATTGGTCGTCGCACTGGCGTAAGGAAGCGACGGCGGCGTGTCACCAGCACCAACTGAGGAATCGGCGGGCGCATCTGCAGGCCACACCGCATCCGCCGGTTTGCAAAAGAAAAACGGCGGCTCCCGAATCGGATCAGCGCCCATTTCTCGCGCGTGTGCCGCGTAGTTGCGACCCACACAATAAATCCGGTGAATCGGGAAAAGTTCGCTGCTGTTTTGTATTGCAACCGTGGCGATGGCGGGGGGCGTGAAAGCGAATGTCATGATCAATTTATTGATTCGGCGGGGGAGGGGGTATTGTGGCAGAAGCATCGCCATACATTTCGAGCTGTCGCCTATGCGCGCTAGTCAAATAATCGTGCGAACCCATTTCGACCAAGCGGCTCTCGGTGCGGCGAAATTCACTGGCTTGCGAGCCGGCCACATAGAGTTGATCTATCGCGCAGGCAGCGTTGGCAATCAAGGTGACGCGATGGTCGTACAACACATCAATCAGCCAAGTGAAGCGTCGCGCTTCGTTGGCCATGTCAGCAGTCATTTTTGGAATGTCTGAGACAAATACTGTGCGATGGCGATCGGCGATTTCCAGGTAATCATTTTGCGAGCGAGGTCCGCCACACAGAGTGGCGAAATCAAACCATGCCACCCCCGGTGCGCGAGCAATGACCAGAATTTCCCGACCAAGAATTTCCAGCGAGCGCGAGTGTCCCTCGCCACCCGCCAGATGCTGAAATATTGCTTCCATTTTTCCGAGCGTGGTGGCATTGGTGGGCACCAGATACATTTCCGCTTGCGCTAGCGTCCGCATTCGGTAGTCGATCCCGGCATCCAATTCAATGACATCCAATTTTTCTTGCAACAAGGCAATCGTGGGCAAGAAACGTTGACGTTGCAAACCGTTTGGATAAAGGTTCGCCGGCGGGTAATTCGAAGTAATGCAAAACAACACGCCGGCATTGAACAGTGCTTCCGTCAGCCGACCAAGTATCATTGCGTCAGCGATATCAGAGACGTGAAAC
>JANYAW010000292.1 GCA_025361105.1 Rhodocyclaceae bacterium
TGTGGCTCAGGAATTTCAACAAGGCGCCGGGGCGTTCCGGAAATTCAAAGCGGTAAATCATTTCATGCAACATGCCCGAAACGCGACCGCCGACCAAATGTCGTACATGCACCTTGGCTAATTCATCGTCGGTTAAATCTATCGTCGGGTAGCCAAGCTTGTTCAAATACGCAACGAATTTCGCCGCTTCGCGACGATCCGCCACTTGGATACCGACGAACACGTGTGCATCGCCAGCATCGTTGTAGCGATAGTTAAATTCGGTGATATTGCGCGGGCCAATCAAATCAACAAATTTCTTATATGCACCGGGCTCTTCGGGCAGCGTCACCGCCAGCACCGCTTCGCGCTGCTCGCCCACTTCGGCACGTTCGGCGACAAATCGCAGGCGATCAAAATTCATATTCGCGCCTGAAGCTACTGCCACCAGCGTCTTGCCGCTTGCGCCATTTTGCTTGGCCCACTGCTTCGCACCGGCCACTGCCAGCGCGCCCGCTGGTTCCAGAATCGAGCGAGTGTCTTCAAACACATCTTTAATCGCTGCGCATATCGCATCGGTGTCGACCAAAACCATTTCGTCGACATACTCACGGCATAAACGGAAATTCTCTGCACCCACCATCTTGACTGCCGCGCCATCGGCGAACAGACCCACTGTATCCAATCGCACACGCTTGCCCGCCGCTAGTGAGCGCGTCATCGCATCGGCATCCGAAGCTTCCACACCAATAATTTTTGTCTGCGGACGCAAACGTTTGATGTAAGCCGCGACACCGGAAATCAAACCACCACCGCCAACGCAGCAAAACACCGCGTCAATCGGCTCGGGATGCTGGCGCAAAATTTCCATTCCTATGGTGCCTTGCCCGGCGATGACATCGTGGTCGTCAAATGGATGTACGAAATTGAGCTTTTGCGCCTTCTCAAGGCCCAGCGCATGGGCATAGGCTTCGTCGTAGGAATCACCAGCCAAGACAATCTCGCCACCGTTCTTCGCCACCGCATCAATCTTGATTTGCGGGGTTGAAGTCGGCATCACGATTACCGCCCGTATGCCCAATTTCTTGGCCGAAAGCGCCACGCCTTGCGCGTGATTTCCGGCTGACGCGCAAATCACGCCGCGCTTTTTTTGCGCCGCAGTGAGCTGCACCATCTTGTTGTAAGCGCCACGCAGTTTGAAACTAAACACCGGCTGCATGTCCTCGCGCTTGAAGAAAATTTTGTTGTTGCTACGCGCAGACAAGTTGGCCGCAAAGTCCAAAGGACTTTCTATCGCCACGTCATAGACGCGGGCATTGAGTATTTTTTCTAGGTAATCCATGGTGACGAGAGGAAGATGCATTGACGAAAAGCTGAGAACGAAGGGTAACACGGGGCTCGCGGAGAGCGGGCTGGCCAGTTGGTGCTGGCCACACGCCGCCGTGGTTTAACTCACGCCACTAAATCACCAGTGGCGCATCCGGCAGTTCATTCGGGTTTTCTGCGCCTGCCGGAAAATGCTGCGCGAGCAATCCGCTGGCATGATCGAGTGCCTTGATTGCACCGGCGCGCCATTGCCCGGCACGAAATGCGTGTTCCATTTCGCGGCAGATTTTGTCCCATTCGTTTTGCGCGATGAGTGCATTGATACCACGGTCGGCGAGAATTTCCACGTGACGGTCGATGAGTTGAATGTAAATCAAAATGCCGCTGTTGTCAGCGGTGTCCCACACACGCAGTTCGGCAAACAGTTGTGCAGCACGCTGGCGTGCGGTTTGTTTGTGCCGCAGCGCGGACAGCGGCAGCGCGCCTTCGATGACCAAGCGCAGTTCGCCACGGTGCAGTGTTTCAGATTGCGTGATGGCGTGTGTTATCGCCGCCAAATCGCTGGCTGAAAACGTCCGCTTGGCATACCAATCGGGCGTGGCGAGATGCCTGAGTGTGCGTTGCAATGTGTGCTGAAAATTCATCACCAACTCCCCGAGGCACCGCCACCACCGAAGCTGCCACCACCACCGGAAAATCCGCCGCCTCCACCACCACCAAACCCGCCGCCACCACCGA
>JANYAW010000304.1 GCA_025361105.1 Rhodocyclaceae bacterium
CCGGCCAATCCGGCGCGCACCAAGGAATATCTGAAGAATTTGATCGGGCATTATTTGATCGCGGCACAGACTCCTGGAGCGCAAACGTGAAAACGCTGACGCAGATAGTCATCGCCCTGCTTGTTCTGGCCGCGCTACTCGCACTGAGCAGCTTGGTGATATTCCGGCTGCCGGTTTTCGGTGGTACGGCGGGCGGTGCGCGCTTGGTGCGTATGCAGCAATCCAGTCAGTTTCATGGCGATCGATTTGAAAACACGCCACCTTACGTCAGCGACTTTTCGATGATGCGTGAGTTGGAAGCCTACCTTGGCGACGAGCATCGCGAGCCTGCATTCAACATTCCCGTGATTAGCATGTCGGCTGACAATTTAGGCACCAGCGTCGCACCCGGGCTACGCGCCTGGTGGCTGGGCCATGCCAGTGTGTTGCTGGAGATAGACGGCGTACGGGTGCTGACTGATCCGATGTTTTCGCAGCGCGCGTCGCCGTTTCAATTCATTGGTCCGGCGCGGCTGCACGATACGCCGCTGGCTCTTGAGTTGTGGAAAAACATCGACGCAGTAGTAATTTCGCATGACCATTTTGACCATCTGGACATGGACAGCATCCGCCATTTGGCACGAGGCGGCACGCAGTTTTACGTCGGTCTGGGAATCGGTGCGCATTTGGAAAAGTGGGGCGTCAATCCTGTGCAGATTCATGAGATGGATTGGTGGGAAGAAGCCGAAATCAAGGGCGTGAAAATCCACTGCACTCCCGCGCGTCACTACTCCGGACGCACCAGCATGAACAATTCGACGCTGTGGGCATCGTGGATGCTGAAAGGTCCAAATCACTCGGCCTATTTCAGCGGCGACACCGGTTACGCCGGTCACTTCAAAGCAATCCGCGAACGACTCGGCGCACCCGATTTGGCCTTGATAAAAATCGGTGCCTATGGCGACACCTGGCTGGATATTCACATGAATCCTGAAGCCGCCATAAAAGCCGGTCAAGACCTGGGTGCGCACACGATGCTGCCTATCCACTGGGCCACCTTCAACCTCGCCTATCATGATTGGGTCGAACCCATCATGCGCACGCTGGCCGCCGCGAATGCAAAAAACATTCAAGTCATCACGCCGCGTGTCGGTGAAAAATTTGATCTGGACTTGCCCTTCGTCAATCAGCCGTGGTATCGATCGACAAGTACTGCGCGATGAAAACCCGAAACTGCTGGAGTCAAACAGAATGTGGACAGCACCTATTGGCGATCGAAGCAAGCGGCATTGCACCTAATACTGTCTAGTGCCCGCCCTTTTCACTAATTTTTTCTGACAGCGCGAACAACACACCGGTCACTACGAAGGTTAAATGGATGCCGACCATCCAGCCGAGTTCGTTGGGCGCCCAGCTTTTCAGATTGAGGAAGGCGCCCAAAAGATTGATGCCGGACAGCGCGACGATGGAGCCGATGAGTTTGAGTTTCAAGCCGGCGAAATCAATGTCGCCCATCCACTTCGGCCTATCCTGGCTATCCTGCGCCACGCCGATGATGGAAACGAAGTTTTCGTAGCCACTGAAAATCACCAGAATCAACAAATTGCCGAGCAAGGTTTTGTCGATTAGGCCGAGGATGCCCAACAAGGTGTCAGTTTCTGATGCTTCAAGAATACCGCTGGAAAAATGTAAAAACTCTTGCGTGAATTTCACCGCCAGCAAGGCCAAAGCTAGCGTCAGGCCGACGTAAAACGGTACCAGCACCCAGCGGGCGGAAAAAATAAAACTCTCTAGCGCGTCTTCGATGCTGAATTTTTTTGAAGTGTCTTCTGTGTGCGTGGGTGACCCCGAAATTGGTGACGTGAAATGACGATGTATTCCGCATTGTAGTGACAGCTTCGCGGTGCCGATTCTGTTGCCGACAATTTCTCACCTATCGTCGCCTATTTTTACCAATGCGTATCGCGCTCTGCTGTTGCCGCAATCTTGTGGATGCTTAGATCTGCACCATTGAATTCCTCTTCTTCATCAAGACGAATTCCAACCGCACGTTTCAATCCGCCATAAACGATCGCGCCGCCCGCAAATGCGATGGTGATGCCAAGCAAGGTACCAAGCAATTGACTCATGAAGCTGACACCGCCCAGCCCGCCCAAACTCGTCGCGCCGAAGATGCCCGCCGCGATTCCGCCCCACGTGCCGCAAAGACCGTGCAGCGGCCACACCCCAAGCACGTCGTCAATTTTCCAGCGATTTTGCGTCAGCGTAAACATCACCACGAACAGCCCACCGGCAACTCCGCCAGTGATCAGCGCGCCGAGTGGGTGCATCAAGTCCGAACCTGCGCAGATAGCCACCAATCCAGCAAGCGGCCCGTTATGCACAAAGCCTGGGTCATTTTTCCCCACGATTAACGCCGCCAAAGTCCCGCCGACCATCGCCATCAGGGAATTCATGGCGACCAAACCGGAGATTTTGTCCAGCGTCTGCGCGCTCATGACATTGAAGCCAAACCAGCCGACGACCAGTATCCATGCACCCAGCGCGAGGAAAGGAATCGACGACGGTGGATGCGCTGCAATCGCACCGTCTTTGCTGTACCGCCCGCGCCGTGCGCCAAGCAGCAGCACGGCAGCGAGACCAATCCAGCCACCCACCGCATGCACCACAACCGATCCGGCGAAATCATGAAACTCAGCACCGAAATTCGTCATCAGCCACGCTTGTATGCCAAAGGTGTGATTCCACGCAATGCCTTCAAAAAACGGATAGACGAAACCGACTAGCAAGAATGACGCAGCAAGTTGCGGATTGAATTTTGCGCGCTCGGCGATACCGCCGGAAACAATCGCCGGGATGGCAGCGGCGAAAGTGAGCAGGAAGAAAAATTTGGTGAGCTCATAACCGCTGCGTTGCGAGAGCGTGGCCGCGTCGGCAAAGAAATTGACGCCGTAGGCAAGTTGGTAGCCGATGAAGAAATAGGCAATCGTTGAGATAGAGAAGTCGGTCAGGATTTTGACCAGGGCATTGACTTGATTTTTGCGCCGTACCGTACCGAGTTCGAGAAATGCAAACCCCGCGTGCATCGCCAAAATCATGATGGCACCGAGCAGGATGAATAAGGTATCGGATGAAGTTTTCATCAATTCCATTTCTTTGGGCTCCAAATTTTCAAAGGTGAATCACAAGGTATGAGTGCACCAGTTGGTGCTGGTGGTACGCCGTCATCTGGTCAGCGAATGCCGGTAATTTTGTGCGTTTGCAAACTCAAACGCCACTTTGGGTTTGTCATGCAATAGGCAATCGCGGCCTGGGTATTGGCTTCGGTTTTCGCACCGTCGGCCATCGGTTGCAGGAAGAAATTCTTGAAATTCAGATCAGCGAATTTTTCCGGTCGGGCATCGGCTTGCGGGAACACAAGCTTCAGTTCGTCACCGGATTGCACAACCACCGTCGCCGTGCTTTTTGGGCTGACGCAGAGCCAATCGATACCGACGGGTGGCACCACAGTTCCATTGGTCTCGACGGCGATTTCAAAGCCTTGCGCATGCAGAGCATCGACGAGTGCAGTGTCGATTTGCAGCAGCGGTTCGCCACCCGTGCAGACGACGAATTTTTTCCCCTGATTGGTTTGCGGCCATTCGTTTGCAATTCTTTGGGCTAGTGCATTTGCATCGGCAAACTTTCCGCCACCTTCACCATCCACGCCGACAAAATCCGTATCGCAGAATTTGCAAACGGCGCTAGCGCGATCGCGTTCAAGCCCTGACCACAAATTGCAGCCGGCAAAGCGGCAGAACACCGCAGCACGTCCCACGTTCG
>JANYAW010000308.1 GCA_025361105.1 Rhodocyclaceae bacterium
ACCTGGGTGCATCAAACTTTGGCTGCTGGTGATTTGATAAAAATTTCCGGACCGTATGGTCGTTTTTTTGTGCGCGAATCCGCCGATGTTCCAGTGCTTTTTTTCGCGGGCGGTTCAGGGCTTTCAAGCCCGCGTTCGATGATTCTCGATCTGCTGGAAAGCGGCTTTACGCAAAACATTACCTTGGCTTACGGTGCGCGCAACCAAGCCGAACTTTATTATCACGCCGACTTCCAGTCGCTCGCGGCAAAGCATGCGAATTTCCACTACGTGCCGGCGCTCTCCGACGAACCGGCAGAGAGCGATTGGGCGGGCTTTCGAGGCTTTGTCCATGAGGCAGCCAAGGCGCACTTTGCCAACGACTTCCGTGGTCGCAAAGCCTATCTGTGCGGTCCGCCCATCATGATTGATGCCTGCATCACGGCGCTGATGCAAGGTCGCCTGTTTGAGCGCGATATCTATACCGAAAAATTCTTCTCGGCAGCAGACGTGCAACAAGTGCGTTCGCCGCTATTTCGGAAAATTTAGTTGTGGCCTTTCACGCTATCACCATTGCTGAGACCGGTGAATCGTTTCGCTGTGACGAGCGAAAGTCGGTACTTGAGGGAATGGAGAGCCTCGACAAAAGAGGTATTCCCGTCGGTTGTCGTGGCGGCGGTTGCGGGGTGTGCAAGATTGAAGCAGTGCATGGCACCTTTGAAAAACGTGTGATGAGTCGTGCCCACATTTCAGCAGACGAAGAATGTGCCGGCATCGTTCTGGCTTGTCGAGTGCGCCCAACCAGCGCAATGACTGTGCGCGTGTTGGGGCAAATGAAAAAGGCTGTTTTGCGAGTTGACGGCTGCTTGTCAGTGTAATTATTTTTTGAAAAGAGGAGAAATGCGATGCCAATGACAGGAGTTTTGCGCCCCGGCCATGCCGTTTTGCGCGTGTTGGACTTGGATGAATCGGTCGATTTTTACAGCCGCGTAATGGGCATGAAGGAAACCGGACGCGACAAAAGTGGACGCGTGTATTTCAAGTGCTGGGATGAGCGTGATCACAATAGCTTTGTCATTCGCAAGGCTGACACAGCGGGGATGGACGCTTTCGGGTTTAAGGTATTGAATCAGGCCACCTTATATCGACTCGAGTCTGATTTGAAGGCCTACGGGGTAAATACCGAACGCATTCCGGCAGGTGAAATGTTGGAAACCGGGGAGCGCGTGCGCTTTCAATTGCCGACAAAACATACGATAGAGCTATATGCCGAAAAGACCGATGTGGGCAATGGCATGCCTTACATCAACCCGGAAGCGTGGCATGCGGATGCGGAGAAAGGTATTGCACCAATACGCATGGATCATTGCCTGATTTATGGTGGCGATATCGATGGCAATAAGAAGCTTTTTGAAGATGTGTTCGGTTTCAATTTGGTCGAACGCGTCTTGTTGGAAGACGGCGAAACAGCCTTGGCTTACTTCATGACCTGCTCGACCAAGGCGCATGACATTGCAATGGTGCGGCATGGCGAAGACAACAAATTGCATCATATTTCCTTTCTTGTCGACAGTTGGGAAAAGGTTCTGCGCGCTGCTGATTTGATGTCCATGAATCGTGTCTCCATCGACATTGGTCCGACACGTCACGGCATCACGCGCGGAGCGACGATTTACTTTTTTGATCCGTCAGGCAATCGTCTGGAGACTTTTTGTGGCGGCTATCAAACCTACCCTGACTGCCACCCGATTACGTGGACCTGGGAAGATGTTGGTCGCAGTATTTTTTATCACGATCGCAAACTTAACCCAGCCTTCCTGAGCGTGGTGACCTGATGCAAGTCGCGGTCACTCAGCCGGGAATTGGCTGGGAAGCTGCGAGCACGGCCGCGCAAGCGGCGGTGCGTTTTGCTCAGGCCAAGGGCTGGAAAATCAACGTGGCAATCGTTGATCGTGGTGGCAATTTGATGAGTTTTTTGCGGATGTCGGGTGCGTTTATTCACTCGATTGATATTGCTATCGACAAGGCCTACACCGCTGCCAGCTTCGGCTTTTCAACCAAAGCCTGGATGGGCGCGATTGGCCACGATGATGGCATGAAGCTGGGCTTTTCTAGTCGCCCGCGCTTGGTCGTTTTCGGCGGCGGTTTGCCTATCAAGGTCGATGATGACTGGATAGGTGGCATCGGCGTGTCAGGCGCTATGGAAAGTGAAGACGAGGAATGCGCACGCGCAGGATTGGCGGCAATTGGAGTCGCAGGGTAGCGATACGCCGGTTGGTGCTGATGAAACAAATGCAAAACCAGGAACCAGGCGGTCGTGCAAAAGACGCGCTCTGCGCCGTCGCGTGTAGTGACACGTTGGCAAGAAAAATGATGAAGCGAGCGCGTGGAAAAATTTTTGTCAAAATTTAATCTCGAGATTATTGTATTTTTACTATATTTGATGGATACTCGGTATTAGACAGCGGACAACATTGAAGTCAGCTACATGGCGAGGGCGAGCATGAAAGAGTTCAAAAATTTCATCAACGGTGAGTTTGTTGCAAGCGGGAAATGGTTCGACAAACGCTCACCACTGAACAGTCAAATGCTTGGTCGTGTTGCCGAAGCCAGCAGGGCAGATGTAAATGCTGCCGTCGAGGCGGCACGCACCGCGCTGCTCGGGCCTTGGAGCAAGCTGACAGTTACCGAACGTGTTGATTTGCTCTACGCAGTTGCCGACGAAATCAACGCACGCTTTGAAGATTTTCTTGCCGCTGAATGCGCTGACACCGGCAAGCCACTGAGCCTCGCCGCGAACGTCGACATTCCGCGCGGCGCGGCAAATTTCAAGATATTTGCCGACGTAGTGAAAAACGTTCCTACTGAATTTTTTGAGACGGCAACACCCGACGGCAAAGGTGCAATCAATTACGGCTATCGCACACCGGTTGGTGTGGTCGGCGTGATCTGTCCGTGGAATTTGCCGTTGCTATTGATGACATGGAAAGTCGGCCCGGCATTGGCTTGTGGCAATACCGTGGTCGTTAAACCATCCGAAGAAACACCACAGACCGCGACCTTGCTTGGCGAAGTAATGAACAAGGTTGGTATCCCAAAAGGTGTCTACAACGTCGTGCATGGCTTTGGTCCGAATTCGGCGGGTGAGTTTGTCACCACACACCCCAAGGTCAATGCTATTACTTTTACCGGCGAGACCCGCACCGGCGAAATCATCATGCGTGCTGCGGCGACCGGCGCGCGTCCGGTGAGTTTGGAGATGGGCGGAAAAAATGCCGCCATCGTTTTTGCCGATTGCGATTTCGATGCGGCAATTGAAGGCACGATGCGCTCGGTATTTGTGAACTGCGGTCAAGTTTGTTTGGGTACCGAACGTGTTTATGTGGAGCGTCCGATTTTCGATAAATTCGTCGCCGCACTTAAAGTCGGTGCAGAAAATCTCAAGCTCGGTTTGCCGGACGACAAGACCACCGACATGGGTCCGCTGATTAGCAAGGAGCATCAAGCCAAGGTGCTTTCCTATTACCAAAAAGCCGAGGATGAAGGCGCGACCATCGTCACTGGTGGCGGCGTGCCGCGAATGTCCGGCGATCTCAACAATGGCTGCTGGATACAGCCAACGATTTGGACTGGACTGCCCGACACCGCCTCGGTGATGAAAGAAGAGGTCTTTGGGCCGTGCTGCCACATCTCGCCATTCGATAGCGAAGCAGAAGTGCTGCAACGTGCCAACGACAATGAATACGGCTTGGCCACTGCAATCTGGACAAAAGACGTATCGCGTGCGCATCGCGTGGCGCAAAAAATGGAAGTCGGTTTAGCTTGGGTGAATAGCTGGTTCCTGCGCGATTTACGCACTCCGTTTGGCGGCGCGAAACAGTCCGGCATAGGCCGCGAAGGCGGTGTGCATTCGCTGGAGTTTTATACCGAACTCAAAAACGTGTGCATAAAACTATGAATGCAATGACAGAAACTGCAAACCCCGAAATCGCCAAAACTATTCTTGCGGGCGGTATCCAAACCAACTATCACGATGTCGGTAGCGGTGCGCCGGTGTTGCTCATACACGGCTCTGGTCCTGGCGTTTCGGCATGGGCGAATTGGCGCTTGGTGATTCCCGAGCTCGCCAGAAAAATGCGCGTCGTTTCGCCGGACATGGTCGGCTTTGGCTTCTCCGAGCGACCCGCCAACGTCAGCTACAACATGGACACCTGGGTCAATCAGGCCATAGGATTACTCGACGCACTTGAGATTGAACAAGCTGACTTGGTCGGCAATTCCTTTGGTGGCGCGCTGGCGCTGGCGCTGACGATTCGACATCCCAAGCGCGTGCGTCGGCTGGTGTTGATGGGTAGCGTCGGCGTGCCATTTGTCATCACGCCGGGTCTGGATGCGGTGTGGGGTTACACGCCGTCATTCGCCGAGATGCGTCGCCTGCTCGACATCTTTGCCTTCAACCGCGCATTGGTGAGTGACGAGTTAGCGCAGTTGCGCTACGAGGCAAGCATCCGTCCGGGCTTTCAGGAATCTTTTGCGGCGATGTTCCCAGCACCACGCCAGCGTTGGGTCGATGCGATGGCAAGTCGCGAAGATGATATTCGTGCCTTGCCGCACGAGACCTTGGTGATTCATGGCCGTGACGATCAGGTGATACCACTATCAACTTCGACCACGCTGGCACAGTTGATTTCGCGCTCGCAACTGCATGTGTTTGGCCGCTGCGGGCACTGGACTCAAATTGAACACACCGCACGTTTTGTGCGGCTGGTGGCAGATTTTTTTGCCGAACCTGAACAGGGAAGTTGAGCTATGGACGCATCACTTATCACCACACTTGGCGACGAGCTTTTTGACGCGCTGAAGCAATGCAAAACGGTCACGCCGCTCACCACGCGACATCCGGAAATCACCATTGAGGATGCCTATCACGTACAGCAGCGTCAGATGGCGCGACGCTTCGAAGCAGGTGAAAAAATCGTCGGCAAGAAAATCGGTGTAACCAGCAAAGTGGTGATGAACATGCTCGGCGTGTTCCAGCCGGACTTTGGCTATCTCACCGACGCGATGATTTATAACGAAGGCGAATCAATCCCGATAGACAGCATGATCCAGCCCAAAGCAGAGGGCGAAATTGCTTTCATTCTCAAGCAGGATTTGATGGGACCGGGCGTATCGAATGCCGACGTTCTCGCCGCGACCGAAGGCGTGATGGCTTGCTTTGAGATTGTCGATTCACGCATCGAAAATTGGAAAATCAAAGTGCAAGACACGGTTGCCGACAACGCGTCGTGCGGCGTGTTTGTGCTCGGTGATCGCATGGTTGATCCGCGTGATGTGGACCTGTCAACCTGCGGCATGGTGCTGGAAAAAAATGGCGAAATCGTCGGCACCGGCGCGGGTGCGGCGGCACTAGGTTCACCGGTCAATTCGGTGGCGTGGTTGGCCAATACCTTGGGGCGACTTGGCATTCCGCTCAAGGCCGGCGAGGTAATTCTTTCCGGCTCCTTAGCCGCGATGATTCCAGCAAGCAAAGGCGACAACTTTCGCGTCACCATCAACGGCATCGGCGGCTGCTCGGTGCGGTTTGTTTGAGGAGAACACCGTGGCTCGTATTGACCCATTGCCGCCAGATGCAACCGCTGAACTCAGCGAAGATTTTGCATTTTTTGAAAGAACCCTGGGGTTTGTTCCCAACAGCCTGTTGACGATGCAGCGGCGGCCTGCATTAACGCGCGGCTTGATTGCTTTGAGTCGCGGCGTGTACGACCCGAAAGGCGAAGTGGATCTTGGTCTCAAGCGTCTGATTGGGCATATGGCGAGCATGGCGGCTGGTTGCATGTATTGCCGCGCACACACAGGGACAAGCGCCTTGCGGCACGGTATCGACGGGCAAAAATTGTCTGCGCTTGTCGAATATCACAGCAGCCCTTTGTTTAGTCCCGCCGAACGGGTGGCGCTGGATTTCGCATTAGCTGCGGCAAGCCAACCCAACGATGTGACCGATGAGCTTTTCGCGGAACTGCGGACGCATTGGAGTGAAAGTCAGATAGTCGAAATTTTGGGTGTCATTGGTTTATTCGGGTTCTTCAATCGATGGAATGATTCCTTGGCCACCACATTGGAAGCAGAGCCTTTGAAAGTCGCGCAAGCACATTTGGAAAACAGCGGCTGGCAAACAGGCAAGCACGATCCGAAAGCAAAAGGAAATGACAGATGAAAAAGATTAAATGCGTGTTAATTGGGCCGGGAAACATAGGCACCGATCTACTTTACAAACTAAAACGCAGTGCGGTATTGGAACCTGTCTGGATGGTGGGCGTTGATCCAACGTCCGAGGGATTGAAGCGCGCGCGCGAGTTAGGACTCAAGACTACGGATGCCGGGATTGATGGCGTGATTTCGCACGTTAAAGCAGACGGAATTCAAATCGCCTTTGATGCGACCTCGGCTTATGTGCATGCCGAAAACAGCCGCAAGTTGAACGCGCTGGGTGTGATGATGATAGATCTCACGCCGGCAGCGATTGGCCCGTTTTGCGTCCCGCCAGTGAATCTCAAAGATCATGTCGGCAAAGGCGAAATGAACGTGAATATGGTGACTTGTGGAGGCCAAGCCACCATCCCACTGGTCGCTGCGGTGTCGCGTGTCCAGCCCGTCAACTATGGCGAAATCGTTGCCACGGTGTCGTCGAAGTCGGCCGGCCCAGGGACGCGCAAAAACATTGACGAATTTACCCGCACCACAGCAGGCGCAATTGAAAAAGTCGGCGGCGCAAGACAAGGCAAAGCCATCATCATCATTAACCCCGCTGAGCCGCCGCTGATCATGCGCGACACCGTGCATTGCCTCACCGAGACCGCACCCGACCAGGAAAAAATCACCGCGTCGATACACGCGATGATTGCCGAAGTGCAGAAATACGTGCCGGGTTACAAGCTGGTCAATGGCCCCGTGTTCGATGGCAATCGCGTGTCGATATTTATGGAAGTCGAAGGCTTGGGCGATTTCTTGCCGAAATACGCTGGCAATCTCGACATCATGACAGCGGCCGCCGCACGCACCGGCGAAATGTTTGCCGAAGAAATTATTGCCGGGCGACTCACGCTCCAGGCTGCGGCCTGAGGAGAAGACTATGACAAACACAACAAACAGCGCATCAGTACGCGGCAAAAAAATTACCGTCCACGACATGACTTTGCGTGACGGCATGCATCCGAAGCGTCATCAAATGACATTGGAGCAAATGAAAGCGGTGGCAATGGGGCTCGATGCAGCGGGTGTGCCGTTGATTGAAGTTACCCACGGCGATGGCCTCGGCGGTTCGTCGGTGAACTACGGTTTCCCTATGCACACCGATGAAGAATATTTATCGACCGTCATCCCGCTGATGAAGCGAGCCAAAATTTCCGCGCTGTTGTTGCCTGGCATTGGAACTGTCGACCACTTGCAGATGGCGAAAAATTTGGGTGTGCACACGATACGCGTCGCCACGCATTGCACCGAGGCAGATGTATCGGAGCAGCACATTACCTTTGCCCGCAAATTGAATATGGACACCGTGGGCTTTTTGATGATGGCGCACATGAACAGCGCCGCTGGTTTGGTCAGCCAAGCCAAGCTGATGGAAGGCTATGGCGCGAACTGCATTTACATCACGGATTCAGCAGGCTACATGTTGCCCGATGACGTAAAGGAAAAAATTGCGGCGGTGCGTGCCGCGCTAAAACCGGAAACTGAATTAGGTTTTCATGGTCACCACAATTTGGCGATGGGTGTGGCGAACTCTGTGGCTGCCGTCGAGGCCGGAGCGAATCGCATTGATGCCGCCGCCGCTGGTTTGGGCGCAGGTGCGGGCAATACGCCGATGGAAGTTTTTATCGCCGTATGCGCGCGCATGGGCATAGAAACCGGTGTCGATGTATTCAAAATTCAGGACGTTGCCGAAGATATCGTGGTGCCGTTGATGGATCACCCGATCCGCATCGATCGTGACGCTCTCACTTTGGGCTACGCCGGAATTTATTCATCATTTTTGCTATTCGCCAAACGCGCCGAAAAAAAATACGGCATTTCGGCGCGCGAAATTTTGATGGAATTGGGACGACGCGGGATGGTCGGTGGCCAAGAGGACATGATTGAAGATGCAGCGCTAACGATGGCGAAACAACGCGGCTTGGTGCAAGCAGCATGAAGCTCGATAAAGCCACTATCGCCAAGCTCGCCGAGCACTTGGAAAACTGCGAGCTGCGCGCGCAAGACACGCTGAAAATTACTGACGAATATCCCGAGATGGATTGGGATGATGCTTACGCCATTCAAGACGAGATTCGTCGGCGCAAGGTGGCCAGCGGCGGGCGCATTGCCGGGCTGAAAGCCGGACTGACTTCATTTGCCAAGATGAAACAAATGGGAGTCGAGACGCCGGTGTTTGGTTTTGTGACCGATTACGGCGCAGTGCCTGACGGTGGCGAAGTGAAGGTTAGCGAGTTGATTCACCCCAAGGTCGAGCCAGAAATTGTCTTTGTCATGAAGCGCGCTTTGAAAGGCCCAGGCTGTCACATCGGCGAAGTTTTGTCGGCCACTGATTTCGTGATTCCCGGTATCGAAGTCATCGACTCACGCTACCGCGATTTCAAATTTGATTTGAAGAGTGTGATCGCCGACAACACCTCCGCCGCGCGCTTTGTGCTCGGCGGGCGGATGCGTGCTGTAGCCGATCTTGATCTGCGCACGCTGGGCGTGGTGATGGAAAAAAATGGCGAAGTCGTTGCACTCGGTGCTGGTGCTGCAGTACTCGGTCATCCAGCGACAGCGATTGCCATGCTGGCCAATCACCTCGGCGCACGTGGCCAGGAAATTCCGGCCGGCGCAATGATTATGTCGGGCGGAATTACCGAAGCTGTTGCAGTAGCAGCTGGCGACAACATCACGCTGCGCATTCAGCATCTGGGTAGCGTGTCATTGAAATTTGTCTGAGGAAACAGGAGAACCACATCATGCCATTCGCACAAATTTATTTGATTGAAGGCCGTAGTGATGAACAAAAGCGCGCAGTGATTGAGAAGGTCACCGCGGCACTGCACGATGCCGTCGGCGCACCGGTAGAAAACATCCGCGTGTGGATTAACGAAGTTCCAAAAACGCAGTGGGGCATCGCCGGGAAGACTGTGGCGGACTTGGGGCGATAAGCGCCTTACCGTCTGGAATCTGTCGCATCCGGTAGCGGCGTATGGCCAGCACCAACTGACGGAAAATTTGCTGCACCGCATCGTGATGATTTCGTCATCTGGTGTACCGACTGACTAATCAACTGGTTGTTTTTTCGCAACTCAATCTAGGGCAAATCTATTCATAAATTACATATCTCGAGATTTTCTGATACTCTCGATATGTTGGCATAAAACTTGTAAGTAGTTTGCAGTGACCAATACAGAGCGAGCCGATAGCTCGCTCAAACGGAGAGAGAAACACATGCAGCAAGGCCTTAAATTCAGCTTGGGACTAGCAGTCATTTGCACGATGGCCGCTTGCGGGCGATCAATTGATCTGACTGCGGTGGAATCGGCGCGACAAAGTTCATTACATCGCTATGACATCGTCCAAGCCCTCGCCGCCAATGGCGAAACAGTGGTCGGTGCCAGCCAGGCCGGCGCGATTATTGTTTCCTCAGACCATGGCAAAACATGGCGACGTGAGGAACTTGGTGCGGTAAGCATCACGGCGCTCACAACCTGCCCCGACGGCGGATTTGTTGGCATCGACTTCAATCACAAGATTTGGCACGCAGACAAAAAAGGGGCTGGTTGGAAAAGTGTGAAGCTCGACAAACCGCGCGTGCCATTGGCACTGAGTTGCGACCCGCAGGGTCGCTGGTGGGTGGTCGGCTCAGGTGCCAAGATTGCAATGAGCGCAGATGGTGGTGCGAATTGGAAAGTGACCGATTTGCAAGAGGACGTGCAATACACCACCGTTCAATTTGCCGACGCGACCCACGGCTTTGTGATGGGTGAATTTGGCAACGTAGTGATTACCGAAGACGCTGGTGAGACATGGAAAAAGTTGTCGCCGATTACAGGTGAGTATTACCCCTATGCCAGCGTATTTCTGGATCGCAACGAAGGTTGGACTAGCGGCATCGCGGGGCAAATTTTGCACACGGTCGACGGTGGTCGCGTTTGGACAAAGATGGAGAATCGCTCCGGCGCACCACTGTATCGTTTGTTCCTCCATGGGCGACAGCCTTATGGTGTCGGCGGCGGCGGCGTGGTCGCGCACGTTGATGGTGGCGTTTGGCAAAGTCTGCCCTACGCCAATGCCGTACCGGTGTTTTTGGGTGCTGGCGCGAGCCTCGGCGACGCGCAATCAGCGATAGTCGTCGGTGGCCCAGGTGGCTTGACGCGAATTATTTCAACCACACAATCAAACACCGTAGCAAGCATCGCAGTGAGAGGTTCGGGATCATGAGCCGCCACGAATTGCGCCACCGCATTACCCATAGATTGCACCAGGGCGAAGAATGGTTGTTCGCCAATCCAAAAATAGTTTTGGGTCTTATCTTATTTGTCACAGTTTTGTTTGCGACCGCGCTGCCCAAGCTGCGTGTGTATTCCGATTTCGCCGATCTGTTGCCGCAAAACCATCGCTACATTCAAGTTTACAACCGCATCAAAGAAGGCTTCGGCGGTGCCAACATCATTGTCATGGCGATTGAAGTGGATCAAGGCAGCATCTTCAATGACGAGACTTTGAAACTGATACACGAAGCCACACAAGGTGTCGACAATCTGCCCAGCGTCAATCACAACCTGGTATCGAGCTTGACGCATCGCACGGCGCGCAAAGTATTTCTCAGCGCCGAAGGTAACTTTATGTCGGAGTCGTATTACGACCCCAACAAAAGCACGCGCAGCGCCGGACAACTCGAACAATTGAAACGCGACGTAATCGCCAATCCGACGATCTACGGATTGCTGGTTTCGCCGGATTTGAAGTCGGCACTGATTAAAGCGCAGCTCAACGAAGTCGATTTGGATTACGTCAAAACTTTTGGCGAATTGCAAAAAGTTCGCGAGACACTAAACCGTCCGGGACATCACGTTTATGTCACCGGCAATCCAGTGCTAACCGGTTGGGTTTACACCTATCTGAATCAAATCGTCGGCATCCTCGCGTGGACGCTGGCGCTGCTCACAAGCTTGCTCATTGTTTATTTCCGCCGCTTCTATGGCGTCGCCCTGCCCTTGCTCGGCATCGCGCTGTCGTCGATTTGGGGTCTGGGTTTCATGGCGATTATGGGCATCAATCTGGAGCCGCTGAGTTTGCCGATTCCATTTCTCATTGCCGCGCGCGCCACCTCACACGGCGTGCAATTGGTTGCGCGCTATTACGAAGAATTGGCCATCGTCAAGAACGGCGCGAAGGCTGCTCGCAATGCGCTCGACGCGTTATTTCGCCCGGGTTCATTGGCAATTATTGTTGATGCGCTGGGCATCGCGGTGATGGTGCTCGGCTCTGCGCCGTTCAATCACAAGCTTGGCGTGGCGGCAGGTTTCTGGGGTTTCTCGGTGATATTCACAGTGCACTTCATGGTGCCGCTGGCCCTGACCATATTGCCGCAACCGAAAAAATTTGAGAACAACAATCAGGGTATGCGCGATTTCCTCGGCCGTGCGATGGCACGTACTGGCGGCACCGATGGCGGTGCGCGAACGATTTTGATTTTGGCCTTGGTGGCAGCGTTGTGTGGCAGTTGGTTTATCGCCAAAGTGCAACTCGGCGAATCCGAACCCGGCAGTCCTTTGCTGGCGCGCAACCACGACTACAACCAGTCGACCAAAGCGATTAACAATCTGTTCCCCGGCTCGGAGGAGCTGCATGTTGTCGCACGAACCGATGAGAAAGGCGGTATCAAACGCCCCGAAGTTTTAGCCGCCATCGAGCGCTTCCAGGCCATGATGTTGGCTGATCCGACAGTCGGTGGAGCCAAGGCATTGCCCGGTGTCATTCGTGTCGTCAATCGCCTGACCCACAACGACGATCCGCGCTGGATGCAAATTCCTGATAACGCCGAAGAAGCCGGCGGATTGATGTTCGCCTATCTGGCCAGCAGCCCGATTCCTGGCGCGCTCAAAGAGTTCATCAATCCCGATGAAAACGAAGCCAATATGGTGTTCTATTACAAAGACCATCAGGCCGACACGGTGAGCCGGATGGTCGTAATGGCCGAAGCCGGAATCAAGCAAATCGAAGCTGATGTACCCGGTCTGCATATCGAATTGGGCGGCGGCATTATTGGCGTTACCGCCGCTGCCAATCAGGCTTTGCACCAGGATCACATGATCATTATTCCGGCAGTGATGCTATTGGCATTTTGCTTGGTGATGCTGTATTACCAATCGCTGCATGCCGGTTGGCTAATGGTTTTGCCGATGCTGTTTTCCACCGTGATGACCTATGCCTACATGGGTGCATCGGGCATCGGCATCAGCGTCAATACCGTGCCGGTCATCGCCGTCGGGGTCGGTGTCGGCATCGACTACGCGGTGTATTTCATGGATCGCATTCGTGAAGAAATGGCGACCACACGCAGCATTCATCAAGCCGTCGTCAATGCGGTGGCGACCACTGGCTATGCGGTTTCATTCACTGCCGCGACGCTCACGGCAGGCGTGGTGATGTGGATATTCCTCTCCGATTTGCGCTTCCAATCGGATGCAGCAGTGTTGCTAAGTTTCATGTTGATCGTTAATGCAATCGCCGCGATGTTGATTGTGCCGGCCTGGTGCGTGGTTTTCCGTCCGCATTTCGTGGTCGCTACCCATTACGACGCAGATGGTGTTTTGGAAGAAGACGATGAAGCAAGTAACACATCAAGCGGTGAATCGGAAACAACGAATACGGGCGCGGCAATTTCGTCCAACTTCGTCATTCCCGCGAAGGCGGGAGTCTAGGGAGTCGGAGCACAAACAAACCTCCGCACTGGATTCCCGCTTTCGCGGGAATGACAACGCGGGACATTTTTCTTGAGGAGGAGTAAACCAATGAAGATAGTCAAAACGACGCATCAACGCCACATCGTGTTAGCGACGGCAATCGCGTGTGCGGCGATGAGTTCGATGCTGGTGCGCGCGCAAAGCACTGACGAGCCGTGGAAGGTCGATGTGATCTACGAGAACGACA
>JANYAW010000320.1 GCA_025361105.1 Rhodocyclaceae bacterium
CAAAAACATTCGCGAAGGTGGCCGCAACGCAGCACTCACTTCGCTAGCGGGAGGTATGAGACGCAATGGCATGAGCGTAGAGGCAATTTTAGCGGCTTTGTTGGCTGAGAATCTGGCAAGTTGCGACCCTCCATTACCCGACAATGAGGTCGAAACAATCGCGAAAAGCGTGGGGAGTTATGGGACAAACGATACCCTTGCAGAGTTGCGAAGCGCTTCCGAATGGGGCAGTGCGCTAACTGATAGCGCGGGCTGTTCGGCTAGCGTTGTCGAGCATGCAATTCGCATTAAGGGTGCATCAAATTTGACTAGCGTAGAGCGCGAGCAACTACTAAAAAGGGCAGCGAAAATCGTAGGTGTTTCAAAGTCGGTGCTGTTGCGCGATCTCGCACCAGTCGCACAAATTGGCGACGATGCGAACGTCCTGCCGCTTGTCCAAGTCGTTCGCAGTGATTTCGCCGGTATCGTTGATGATGCAGCACGTGTGCTAAGTTTGATTCCTAACCTGTATCAGCGCTGCGGCCAACTGGTTGAGGTCGTTCCGGTGCCTGACCGCAAAGACGTTGCCATCGTTCCGTTGAGCCAGAATCGCCTCACCTATCATTTGGCGCGTGTCTCGCGCTGGTGCTTTGGTGATTCGGGCGACGGCACGCCTGATGGTCAAGTTGTTTCCGCATTGATGGATCAAGGCTTTTGGCCTGATGTTCACCCTCTTGTCGGCGTATTGCGTCAGCCTGTCATCACGCGAGATGGTCGCCTGATCGGTGGAAATTATTGTGCCGAATTGATGCGTGAATCAGCGTTTGACGCGAAGAAATTTCCGCCATTTCAAGGGGGCGGTGAGGAGGCCATGGCGGCGCTGCGTGGTCTTCTACGCGAAGTTGCTTTTGAGCAGCCAATTGATGAAGCGGGAGCCATTGCCGGTATGTTGACAGCGGTCATGCGTTGCGTGCTGGACACTTCACCCGCGTTCTTGATTTCGGCGCATGAAAAAGGCTCCGGCAAATCCTATGTGGCAAAGCTGTTGCTGTTGTTTGCGGGTGGCGCGACGATGGCGCGATTTCCACGAGAGGAAACCGAAGTTTCAAAGTTACTTTTCGCTAAGTTGATCGAGGGCGCAGCCGCGATTTGCTTCGACAATCTGACGCGCCATTGGGATAGCGAATCTATCGCCACCGCATTGACTGAGCCGGAATACTCCGACCGCATTTTGGGCGCATCGAAAAATGCGAGGGTTTCGACGGCAAGCCTGATTGTCGCCACCGGCAACAATGTTGCCGCTTATGGTGATTTGGCACGACGAACCGTCACTATTCGACTTGACCCTCGCTGTGAAAATCCTGCGCAGCGTTCGTTTAGTTTTGATCCTGTAGCTGACGTACAGGCGAATGTTGGAAAGTGGGTTATGACTGCGCTAAGGGCTGTTCAGGCATGGTTTGAGGCAGGATCACCCACAGTCAATTTGCCGCCTGTTGGTAGCTTCGGGCAATGGTCAGCGGTGGTGCGGCAGGTTGTAATTTTCTACGGTTTGCCCGATCCGGCCAAGTGCATCACGCGCAACCAACAAGAGGATGGCGACCGGGATGATTTGCGACGGGTGCTTGAGAATTGGGAGGAACTATTCGGCGAAGAGTTCCTCACGCTGGCACAAGTCGTGCGCGATATTGAGAGTGGCTACCCAAAGGCTGACAGTCCGGCAGCGGGGCTTTTGACGGCATTCAAAGAGATTGCAGAAGAGCGGGGCGTTATCAGTAAGCGCAGCTTAGGCAAGTGGTTCGCCAGCCAGTCAGGCCGTATCGTGAATGGCTTGCGGCTGTCAGAAGCGGGCAACTGTCGAGAGGGCAAGATTTGGAGGGTGGTGCGGGTTTCGGGCATGCAGATCAGTCGTTGAATAGTTCGGCGTGCGTGCCTGTTCGCACGAAGTTGATGGCGTTGCCGTCAATGTGATAAATCAGCAGGAAGTCGCCACCGATATGGCATTCTCGATGATCAGCCCAATCGCCTCGGAGCGGGTGATCGAGCCATTCTGACCCCAAGGCACCATCGTTGGCGACCAGCAACAGCATTGCTTCCTTGAGCCGGTTCATGTCGTATCGACCGGAGTGCGATAGTCGCTGCCAGTCCTTGAGAAAGGTTTTCGCGTAGTCCGTTGCCCGTGGCAATACTGCCCGCTTACTTGCCGCTGTTCTTTTCAAGATCGGCAAACAATTCGTCAGCGTTAGCAAAACGCGCACGGCGAGCGGCCATGATGGCGCGAGACTCTTTCATAGCCGCACGCGTTTTCGCGTTTGGTACTTTGAGTTCAAGCGGAAATGCCTGATCGACGACAATCCGGCGCAAAAAAAGTCTTACTGCGTCCGATACAGATAAGCCCATTGCGTCCAATGCCTCTGTGGCTTGCGCTTTCGTGTCATCGTCAACGCGAATGTGTAGCATTGAAGTTTGTGCAGTCATGAATCGATCCTCATTCTCTTGTGTCTCGTTTGAATTATGTATCGCAAATGAGATACAGTCAAGATTGTTCGCTAAGCCAACTTCAATGCCAATGCCTCGGGCTTCGCGTGGTAGTAGCGAGCCAACATCTTCAAATCACTATGCCCCGTGACCATCGCGAGTTCGATTACGTTCGGCAAGCGTTCGGCAAGCCGTGAGGTCGCGCAATGGCGCAAATCGTGAAAGTGCAGATTCGCAATCCCACTGCTTACGCAAGCGCGCACGAAGGATAGTTTTAGGGCGTTTGCCGTGATTGGGAATACGCTGCCATCAATCGAGTGCGGTAGCGCGGTCAGCACGGCCACGGCTGTTGTGGATAGCGGCACGGTGCGGGATTGACCATTCTTTGTCATCGGCAAGAATGCAGTCCGCTTGGTCAAGTCGATATGTTCCCAACGCAGGGCAAGCAGCTCCCCGCGCCGCATGGCCGTTTCCAACGCAAGCTGCACCACTGACGAAACCCACGGATTGCGCGTGCCCTTTACGTATGTTCCATCCTCGCCACGGCCACCGCTGCCGAGATGCGCCAGCAACTTGTTTTCCTCGTCAACGTCAAGCGTGCGGCTACGCCCTCGGCTGGGCGAAGGTCGCCGTATATCAGCCACTACGTTGGCGATAGGGAAGCACCACTCCCGCCGCGCATGATTCAGTACCGCTGAGAGAATCTGCAACTCGCGCAACACGGTTGCCCCCGACACCGACAATAGTCTTTCATCGCGGTATTCCGCCACCGTCGATGCAGTGAGCGTGGCCAAGGAACGCTTGGCAATGCGGTGGCGTTCCATTGCCGTGAGTCGGATCGCCTCCACCTCTGCCCCACGCTTTAACGGAGTGACTTCTTGCCGGTAGCGGCTCAGTACTTCACCAAGCGTAGTTGCCTCGGCAAGACTGCGGGAAACATAGCCTCCCGTGTCCATCTCTCGCTCGATAGCTCTCGCCCACTTCTCGGCATCTTGCTTACTGGTGAATGTCTTTGCTTCCGGCTCAAAGCCTTTGCGGATTACTCTTGCCTGCCAGCGGTCGCCCCGCCGTCTTATACTCGCCATCACACCCTCCACTTGGACAGGCGTTGGACAGAGTGATAGAACAGAACATATCGAAAGGCCGCAAGGCCAGTAACGACGGGCGTCTACGCGTAGCTCAGCCTGGTAGAGTACTGCGTTCGGGACGCAGGAGTCGGAGGTTCGAATCCTCTCGCCCCGACCAGTTTTTTTCTCCCTTCAGCGTTAGTCGTTCCGCATGTTTTTCCTGCGCACACTAATCTTTGTCGCGGCAGCCGTACTTGTGTTTTATTGGCTGCGCCGTGCACGTAGCGCAAAGCCGACTACGTCTGTTGAGGATGCGCCCCCTACCCAAGGGCTGCTCCGCTGCACTTTTTGTACGGTGAACTTTCCTGCATCCGACGCGATCACGGTGGGTAGCGATGTCTACTGCTGTGAAGCGCATCGTCTGGCGGCGAAGGATGATTTATGAGCGATCCTAATCTGTCGCAGGCACTTTCGGTGCCGGACACTTTTTGGCGATCACTGCGCTTCTTTTCGCTCTATCGACTCGCCGTCGGTGTGATGTTTGTGTCGGCTGTGGTCGTCTCGGGCGAAGTGCTCAATGTGGGCACCGAGCATCCAGTCCTGTTTGTTCGTGCGGCACTGGCTTACGTCGTTGTGGCAATTTTGTTTATCGTCGCATTGCAACGTAAGCGCGAATATTTCAATTTGCAATTGTCTTTGCAAGTTGCAGCCGACATTTTTTTCATCATCTTGATGATGTATTCGAGCGGCGGCCAAAAGAGCGGCATTGGCGTGTTGTTGATGGTGGTTGTGGCCGGTGCGGGACTGGTAGGGCAGGGTCGGATGACGCTGTTTTATGCGGCGTTGGCATCGGTATCGATTTTGCTCGAACAGAGTTGGCGCGCGTTGGAGCTCAACGCAGATGCGACAGATTTTGTTCGTAGCGGGTTCACTTGCCTTGGTTTTTTTGGCACGGCGATTACGGCGCAATTATTGGCGCGACGGGTGGTCGCAAACGAATCGCTGGCGACCGAACGTGGTAAAGAATTGGCAAGCCAGTTGCGAATTAGCGAACGCATCATTCGTGACATGACCGATGGCGTTTTGGTGGTCGGCCCAGACGGAAAAGTGAAGCAGTCAAATCCACCTGCGGATCGTTTGCTGGGAATGTTCAGCGCAGGAACGTTCTTGTCGGAAATCTCGGCGGTACTCGCCCTGCGCTTTGCTGTGTGGTCAGTCAATCGTGTCGAGACTGTTGAAACCATGCGCATCGTGCGCGGAAAATCCTTGCGTGTGCGTTATCTGCCAGCACAAGAATCAGTTGGCAATGCGCTGCTGTATATCGAAGATATTGAGCGGCTTGAACACCAAGCACAGCAACTCAAACTGGCTGCACTGGGGCGGCTGACAGCGAATATCGCGCATGAGATTCGTAATCCTCTGGCGGCTATTTCTCACGCCGCCGAATTGTTGGGCGAGGATGAAACCGATGTGTTGCGTAAGCGATTAGCTGAGATTGTTGGCGACAATACGGCGCGCCTAAATCGACTAGTTGAAGAAGTATTGGAATTGGGGCGGCGTGATCGTGCAGATCGCGAGGTGTTGCAGTGGACGACTTTTTTTTCGGCCTTCCGTGAAGAGTTTGCGCTGCATGATCCCGATAGTTTGCGTCGCGTCGTTGACACTGGCGGGAGCGGCAGTTTTCGGTTTGACCGTGCGCATTTGTATCGAGTGTTGTGGAACCTTTTGGGTAATGCCCTGCGTCATGCCAGCGTGGCGGACGGCGCGGTTCGAGTGGGGTTGGGCGTGGCCGACAATTCCGGTCGCGTGGAGCTGAACATCGTTGATGATGGCCCTGGGATTGATGCAACGCTGCAAGGGCAAATTTTTGAGCCGTTTATCACTACGCATCGAAACGGTACTGGTTTAGGTTTGTATATTGCACGTGAATTGTGTGAGTCCAATGGCGCCTATCTTGAATTAGTGGCATCGCATGTCGGCGCGCACTTCCGAATTAGTTTCGAGGAAATTGAATGAACAAGCTGGATGCCAAACGACGTGGAGAAGGAAAGCTGGTGCTGGTCGTCGATGACGAAGCGGATATCCGCGAACTGCTTGATCTGACACTGGCCAAAATGGGTTTGCGGGCTGATTGTGTCGGATCGCTTGCCGAGGCACGCGCATTGCTCGCCTCGAAGCGCTATCAGTTATGCCTGACAGATATGCGTTTGCCCGACGGTGATGGCTTGGATTTGGTTCGACATATTGCAACGCAAGGCGGTGATTTACCGGTTGCAGTGATCACTGCCCATGGCAGCGCCGAGAGCGCCGTTTCGGCACTGAAGGCTGGCGCATTCGACTACATTTCAAAACCTGTTTCATTGGATCAACTACGCGGATTGGTTAAGTCGGCGCTTGAGATTGACCTTACCAGTATCAAACTTGGCGAGGCACCACCCGAACTGATTGGTACCTCGCCAGCGATTTGCCAAGTGAGAGATTTGATTGATCGCGTAGCGAAAAGTCAGGCACCTGTTTACATTACTGGCGAGTCGGGCACCGGCAAGGAATTGGCAGCGCGACGTATTCATGCGCAGGCCACGCATCGAAATGGTGCTTTCGTCGCGGTCAATTGCGGTGCGATTCCTGAGAATTTGGTCGAGAGTGAGTTTTTTGGCTATCGCAAGGGGTTGTTCACCGGTGCCGGTGAAGATCGCGACGGTGTATTTCAAGCGGCCAACGGCGGAACCTTATTTCTCGACGAGGTTGCAGAGTTACCTTTGCCGATGCAGGTAAAGCTCTTGCGCGCTATCCAGGAAAAGCGTGTGCGCAAAGTTGGCGCAACCAGCGAAGAGCCATTGGACGTGCGTTTAATTTGCGCCACACACCAAGATCTGAAAACGCTAGTGGAGCAAGGGCGGTTTCGGCAGGACTTGTTTTATCGCGTCAACGTGATTGAACTCAGAATGCCGGCGCTGCGTGAATGTCGGGACGATATCGGCACATTGGCGCAACGAACCCTTGAGCGATTATCTGGTGACGGACGCGTTTCAAATATTTCATTCGAGATTGCGCCCGATGCTGTCGATGCGCTGAGCAACTATTCCTTTCCTGGCAATGTGCGCGAACTCGAAAACATCTTGGAGCGTGCGATGGCGCTCACCTCCGGTGCTGTCATACATGCGCAAGATTTGGCGTTGGTACCCAATGAAGCTAGCGACGGAACAATCTCCGGCTCATTACAAGATCACCTCGATCAAGTCGAGCGCCAAGTGATACTTGATGCCTTGGAAAAAACCGATGGCAATCGTACGGCTGCCGCACGGTTGCTCGGTATCACTTTCCGTTCGATGCGATATCGGATGGCGCGTCTGGGACTTGCCGACTGAATGACTAACCCGCCCGAAATTGCTTCCTCGGGCTGGCACGCAAGCTGGCACCCGCGCGCGCTGAAAATTGCGTCGCCGAATTTCGATGAACGTCCAACCGGAACACTGGTCGAGTTGATTGTGATTCATGCAATCAGTTTGCCACCGGGACATTTTGGTGGCGGAGCTGTCGCACAACTATTTACCAATTCGCTAGATTTCAACGCGCATCCGTACTTCGCCGAGATTCAAGCGCTGCGTGTATCCACGCATTTTTTTATCCAGCGCGGCGGGCAATTGGTGCAGTTCGTCTCTTGTAATGATCGCGCGTGGCACGCGGGTGTTTCATGCTGGAAGGCACGTGAGCGTTGCAATGACTTCTCTATCGGGATTGAGCTCGAAGGCGACGACGATAGCAATTTTGAAGATGCACAATATCAAACGCTGAACGATTTGATTGCGGATTTACGCCGCGCGTTTCCAATTGTCGATGTCGTCGGGCATTGCGATATCGCGCCAGGCCGCAAGACTGATCCCGGTCCTTGCTTTGATTGGCAACGTATCGCACACGATTAGCGTGCCGCCGATTTTTCCACACGCCATTGTGTGTTGGATTTCGCACGAAGTTTCTCCGACGGCATATTGAAAACCCTTGCAAGTTTTTTGCGACCTACTACAATTAGTCGCAAGTTGGGGTCGACCTACTACATCTAGTAGGTCAGCGGAAAATACCCACGGCCTTAGGAATTTTGCAGAAAACGTTGTAGCGATACAAAAAAAGTCTCACCAGCGATTCGCGATGTAGTGAAAATGCTTTGTGTGGCGCGATGTTGCAGCAGATGTTGAACAAATTGCATGAGCATGACAAATCAATATCGTGTTTTTGGTCATTGATTTCAAAGCGTAATGATGGACGGAAAAAACTTAGGAATTCGTCGCTTTCAATTTAATAGAAGTGACTAATAATCCGTGCTAACCCAGACGGGTTGCAGTAAGAAGTAAGTGGTGGTTCTTTCCTGTTAATTTGTTAAGGAGGTTCAACATGGCTACATCAGCCAAGAAGCCGGTCGCAAAGAAAGCCGCGGCCAAGCCTGCCGCTAAGAAAGCTGCGGCCCCGAAGAAAGCTGCTGCTAAACCAGCGGTGAAAAAAGCTGCACCGAAGAAGGCCGCTGCAAAGCCGGCTGCAAAAAAAGCTGCTCCTAAAAAAGCTGCTGCAAAACCTGCTGCGAAAAAAGCTGCCCCTAAAAAGGCTGCTGCAAAGAAACCTGCAGCAAAGAAAGCAGCCCCTAAAAAGGCCGCAGCAAAAAAACCTGCTGCTAAAAAAGCCGCCCCTAAAAAGGCTGCTGCAAAGAAACCTGCTGCAAAAAAGGCTGCACCTAAGAAAGCTGCTGCAAAGAAAGCCGCGCCTAAAAAGGCTGCTGCCAAACCTGCCGCGAAAAAAGCTGCACCGAAGAAAGCCGCTGCAAAACCTGCCGTACCTGCTGCTGCCCCTTCGACTGCTGCCGCTCCTGGTATCAAGTCATCGCTGAATCCGGCTGCTGCATGGCCGTTTCCAACCGGCTCCCGTCCATAACGGTGTTGGGGTATCGGACAGGTTTTCCTGTCCGATATTGCATGACCACAAGACGCAGCGTGTTTTTCAGCCTGCGTCTTTTTTCTTGTGTTTTGCTTTAGTAGGTTTACTTTTATTGTCCAAGGAAACGCTTGATTCGACTCAGTGCTTCCTCAAGTTTGGCCACATCTGAAGTGTAGGCAAAGCGCAGATGCGTGTTTGCGCGGTGAGTGCCGAAATCCTTGCCCGCAGTGGTCGCCACGCCCGCCTCGGTGAGTAATTTGTCGGCAAATTCGGCGCTGTTGTTAGTGAAGCGACTGCAATCTGCGTACACATAAAACGCGCCTTGCGGCTCGGTAGCGATATCAAATCCGATTTGACGCAGGCCGTTCACCAAGACATCGCGACGTTGTGAAAAAATCGTGCGCCGTGTCTCCAATATCTCCAAAGTTTCTGGTGCGAAGGCGACCAGCGCTGCGTGTTGCGCGATGGTCGATGGACAGATAAATAAGTTCTGCGCCAACTTCTCCACGTCACGCAAATGCGCTTCGGGGACGATCATCCAACCTAGTCGCCAGCCGGTCATACCAAAATATTTCGAGAAGCTATTGATGACAAAAATATCTTTGCTGATGGCCAGCGCCGATGGCAAATCCACGCCATAAGTCAGGCCGTGATAAATCTCATCGACGACTAAGTGCCCTTGACGTGCACTGACTTCCCGCCATAGTGCTGCGAGTTGTGGCTGCGTCAAAATTGTGCCAGTCGGATTGGACGGCGATGCCATCATCAAGCCACGCGTGGCAGGGCTCCAGTACTTTGCAATATCGGCAGGACAGGGCTGAAAATTGGACGCGGCATCAACTGGAATCGGTATCACTTTGCCATCAAACAATCGCGCAAAATTTCGATTGCACGGATAACTTGGATCGGGCATCAACCATTCGTCGCCGGGGCTTACCAAAGCGCCCAACACAATCAGCAAAGCGGCTGATGCGCCAGCAGTGACGACGATAGTTTGCGGGTCGATATCGAGGCGGTAACGTGCCTGGTAGAAGTCCGAAATTGCACTGCGCAATTCGGGTAAACCGAGCGATGGCGTGTAGTGCACGTGGCCATGCGATAAAAAATTCTGCGCGGCGGCAACGATAGGCTCCGCCGTAGGGAAATCCGGTTCGCCGACTTCAAGATGAATCACCGACGCACCTGCGGCTTCTAACTGACGCGCCTTGTTCATCAGTTCCATCACATAAAACGGACGAATGTCGCGCATGCGTGCAGTTGATGCCATGTGATTCCCTCAATGAAAACGGCTGCCGGAATTGCTACGGGCAGCCGTTAGATTACATCCACGCGACGGCGTGCTATCAGCACCACCCGGCAAAATCGCTAATCCACCATCGCTAGCTCAAACAATTCACGCTTCAAGGTCAATGCGCGCGGCATACGCTGCCCGAGTTTGCTGAACCACTCGCCGTGCAATTTAAGTTCGTCTTGCCAAGCGTCGACGTCAACAGCAGTCAGTTGTTCAAATTGCGCCTCAGAGATTTCATCGTTGCCACTCCAATCCAAATCAGCGAATTTCGGTGTCCAACCCAAGGCCGTTTGCGTCGCATTAGCTTTGCCATTGCAACGCTCAACAATCCATTTGAGTACGCGCATGTTTTCGCCGAAACCTGGCCACATGAAATTGCCATCGGCATCTTGGCGAAACCAATTCACCGTAAAAATACGTGGTGACTGCGAAACTTGATGACCGATGCGAAGCCAGTGATTGAAATAGTCGCCCATGTGATAGCCGCAAAACGGCAGCATCGCAAACGGGTCGCGGCGCACGATGCCTTGCGCACCCGTCGCTGCGGCGGTGGTTTCCGAGCCGAGTGTGGCGGCCATGTACACGCCATAGTTCCAATTGAATGCTTCAAACACCAGTGGTACTGTGGTCGAGCGGCGGCCACCGAAAATGAATGCAGAAATCGGCACACCAGCGGGATTTTCCCAATCGGCATCAATTGACGGACATTGATGCGCGGGTGCGGTGAAGCGTGCATTCGGGTGCGCGGCTTTGCGACCGGCTTTCCCATCTTCGGGTGTCCAATCCTTGCCCTGCCAATCAATCAAATGATCGGGCGCAACTTTGGTCATACCTTCCCACCAAACATCACCATCGTCGGTCAGCGCGACATTGGTAAAGATGATGTTTTCCTTCAATGTCGCCATCGCATTGAAATTTGTTTTTTCGCTGGTGCCAGGGGCGACACCAAAAAATCCCGCTTCAGGATTTATCGCATACAGCCGTCCGTCTTTGCCCGGTTTAATCCACGCAATATCGTCGCCCACCGTGGTGATTTTCCAACCACCGAGACTCTTGGGTGGAATCAGCATCGCAAAATTTGTTTTGCCGCAAGCCGAAGGAAATGCCGCAGCGATATAGGATTTGTCGCCCTCGGGTGATTCGACACCGAGAATCAACATATGTTCGGCCAACCAACCTTCGTCCCGCGCCATGACCGACGCGATGCGTAGCGCAAAACATTTTTTGCCAAGTAATGCGTTGCCACCATAACCCGAACCAAACGACCAAATCTCGCGTGTCTCGGGGAAATGACAAATGTATTTGATCGGATTACACGGCCATTTCACATCGGGTGTCTCTGTCGTAATCGGTGAGCCGACGCTGTGCAAACACGGCACAAACTCACCATCCGTGCCCAGCGCATCAAGCACCGTTCGACCCATCCGCGTCATCACTCGCATGTTGACCACGACATAAGGACTGTCAGATAACTCAACGCCGATGTGCGCAATCGGCGAGCCAACCGGTCCCATCGAAAATGGAATCACATACATCGTGCGACCACGCATGCAAGCTCTGAAGAGTCCCTTCAGAATCCCTTTCATTTTTTCTGGTTCTTCCCAGTTGTTGTTGGGGCCTGCATCATCGGGTTCCGTCGTGCAAACGTAAGTTCTGTCTTCCACCCGCGCCACGTCAGATGGGTCGGACAGCGCCAAATAAGAATTTGGACGCTTCGCCGGATTGAGCTTGATCACGCTGCCGGTGGCGACCATCTGAGCGAACAATCGATCAGCTTCGGCCTGCGAACCATCGCACCACATCACTTCTTTGGCCTCGGTCAATGCGGCAATTTCCGCTACCCAAGCGGCAAGCTTGGCGTGTTTCAAATGTGGCGGCGTAGTTGAATAAATAGTCTGATTAGCTTGGTTCATGAAGGACAAACTCCACAGAAAATAAAAATTGGGGTACGCAGGTCACGCAGACTTGGTAAGTCATGCGGAAACGAAATCCCGATGCGGGAAGTCGGGTGCGATGAGAGGAGGGGAATTATCCCACATGGTGGTTGAGTGGAACGACTTTCTCCCCTCTCCCTCGCGGGAGAGGGGAATTGTGGTGCAATGACATGTTCGCCAGTTGGTGCTGGTGACACGCCGTTGTAGAGCGTCACCCCCACCGTCATTTCCGCGACCTCGGCTCGCCTCTGAGGCTAAACAATCAACTACGCTCATCGGAGACGCAAAACAAAAACCAACGGCGGCGGCGCAGGGGTTTCGCAAAGCACTGCTTTGCGCGCGCAGAGCAGGTCGGCTGTGCAAAACCGACATTGCACACCAGCACCAACTGGCAAATGATGATGCTATCTCCGATACCGCCAATCCCGCACTGCGGCGTTACAATCAAGCCGCTCATTCAATCGCATACAAACAAAGACCACATGGACGAACGTATTCGCGCTGCTGCGCTGGAGTATCACCAATTCCCGACACCGGGAAAAATTGCGGTCACGCCGACCAAAGCGCTTAACAATCAACATGATTTATCGTTGGCCTACTCACCCGGCGTGGCGGCGGCCTGCGATGAAATTGTGCGCGATCCGAGCACCGCAGCTTTGTACACTTCGCGTGCAAATCTCGTCGCGGTTATCTCGAACGGCACTGCCGTTCTAGGCCTTGGAAATATTGGGCCGCTGGCCGGCAAGCCGGTGATGGAAGGCAAGGGCGTGCTGTTCAAAAAGTTCGCTGGGATTGATGTGTTTGATATTGAAGTCGCTGAAAACGATCCAGACAAATTGGTCGACATCATCGCGAGTTTGGAGCCGACTTTTGGCGGCATCAATCTTGAGGACATCAAAGCACCGGAGTGCTTTTACGTCGAAGCCAAATTGCGCGAGCGGATGAAAATTCCGGTGTTTCATGACGACCAGCACGGCACACATCCGGCGCAGTTCGCCCAGCGACAGCGGCGCGCGCACCTTGCGCAGGCCCGCCGGACGTTCCGGTTCGCGCACTCCGAACACCAGCATAGCGACCGAGAGGAACGCCGGGATCACCGCCACCCAGAAGACGATGCGGTAATTGTCGAGCGTCAGCCACATCAGGAGGATCGCGAGGCCCGGCCCGAGGAAGGCGCCGACCGTGTCGAGCGACTGTCGCAGTCCGAAGGCGGCACCGCGCAGCTCGGGCG
>JANYAW010000326.1 GCA_025361105.1 Rhodocyclaceae bacterium
TTTTCACACGTGCTCGATAAGCACGTGCGTATCCACGATGTGCCTTACACCGCATTTTTGATTCCAGGACTGGTGATGATGTCGGTCTTGCAAAACGCATTTGCCAATTCATCTTCGTCACTGATTCAATCCAAAGTGACCGGCAATATTGTTTTTGTTTTACTCGCACCGGTGTCGTATCAAAACTTTTTTCTCGCCTACGTGCTGGCGGCGGTGTTGCGCGGCGTGGTGGTTGGGATTTGCGTGCTCTTGGTGACAGCGTCGTTCGCACCTATGGAATTCGTCGCGCCGTTGTGGATACTTATCTTTGCCGTTTTAGGTGGTGCGGTGATGGGCAGTCTTGGTGTAGTTGCCGGAATCTGGGCCGATAAATTTGATCAACTGGCGGCATTTCAAAACTTCCTGATAATGCCGCTGACGTTTTTGTCCGGTGTGTTTTATTCGATCCATTCCTTGCCAAGTTTTTGGCAAAATCTGTCGCATTGGAATCCAATCTTTTACATGATTGACGGATTCCGCTTTGGTTTTTTCGGTGTCTCCGATGTCTCGCCTTGGCAAAGCCTTGCAGTGGGAAGTTTTTCCCTTTGCGTCTTGTCGGCGTTTACACTGGCCATGCTGCAACGTGGCTACAAACTCAGAGCCTAGCTTTATCGATGCGTCATCGATGCAGCTTGCGTTTTCAATTTTCCCGTCTGGAGTTTTATGCTTGAGCCTCAATTGATACAAGACTGGATTTGCGCTGAACTCGATTGCGAACACATCGCGGTGGAAGGCGACGGCCAGCATTTTTCTGCGCTCATTGTCAGCACTGAGTTCGCCGATATGAATCGCGTCAAACGCCAGCAGCGCATCAACGCAATTCTCAAAGCGCGCTTTGACAGTGGCGAATTGCACGCGCTGTCGATGAAGACCCTGACGCCGGATGAGTGGCGCGCCAATGGATAAGCTACTGATTACCGGCGGTCGTCCGCTCTCTGGCGAGATCGCCATCTCCGGTGCGAAGAACGCCGCATTGCCCTTGCTCTGCGCCGCTTTGCTGACGCGCGAGACTTTGACGCTAACCAATGTGCCGCATCTCAATGACATCGGCACGATGCTTAAATTGCTTGAGCAAATGGGTGTCAAAGTGACGCGGGAAATTGCGTCGATTGCCGCGCCAGTTGGTGCTGGTGACACGCTGTCGTTGGATGCTTCTGATCTGCACACTGCGGTTGCGCCCTACGAAATGGTCAAGACTATGCGCGCGTCAATACTCGTGCTTGGCCCCTTGGTGGCGCGCGTGGGCGAAGCGCGCGTTAGCTTGCCCGGCGGTTGTGCGATTGGTGCGCGCCCCGTCGATCAACACATCAAAGGTCTAGCGGCGCTGGGTGCGGCAGTCAGCGTCGAGCACGGCTATGTGCACGCGCAAGCAACTCGCCTCAAAGGCGCGCGATTATTCACCGACATGGTGACCGTGACGGGCACTGAAAATTTGATGATGGCGGCCTGCCTCGCCGAAGGCGAGACGGTAATAGAAAACGCAGCGCGTGAACCCGAAGTGGTGGACTTGGCGAACTGCCTGGTGGCCATGGGTGCACGAATTTCCGGCGCGGGTTCGGATGTCATTCGAATTCAAGGTGTGAGCAGCTTGCACGGCGCGACGCACCAAGTCATGCCCGACCGCATCGAGACCGGCACCTACCTTTGCGCAGCAGCGGCCACCGGCGGTAGCGTGCGTCTGAATCACACTTCTGCGGCGTATTTGGATGCGGTGATCGACAAGTTGATGGACGCAGGTTGCGAAGTCACCACCGAGCGTGACGCAATCAATTTGAAAGCACCAAAACGCCTCACGGCGGTGAGTCTGCGGACATCGCCTTACCCGGCATTTCCTACCGACATGCAAGCACAGTTCATGGCACTCAACGCGGTAGCCGATGGCACCTCAATAATCCGCGAAACGATTTTCGAGAATCGCTTTATGCATGCAGTAGAACTGACGCGCTTGGGTGCCAACATTCGCATCGACGGCAATACGGCGGTGGTGACGGGCAAAGAATTTCTCGAAGGCGCCAGTGTGATGGCCACCGATTTGCGCGCGTCGGCCAGTTTGGTTATCGCCGGTTTGGTCGCGCGTGGTGAGACCTTGATTGAGCGCATCTATCACCTTGATCGTGGTTATCAGGCACTTGATACCAAGCTCGCCGCATTGGGTGCGACCGTGCGTCGCGTCAAGTGAGCCGAAAAGAAGCCCGTCATGAATGATTTTTCCGGAATCACCGTTGCGCTGTCCAAAGGCCGCATTTTTGAAGAGACGCTGCCGCTCCTGGCTGCCGCTGGAATTGTTCCTGCCGAAGACCCCGAGCAATCGCGCAAACTTATCATCGCGACCAATCGCAGCGATGTGCGAGTGGTCATCGTGCGCGCTTCCGACGTACCGACCTATGTGCAATACGGCGCGGCAGATTTAGGCATTGCGGGCAAAGACGTATTGCTCGAACATGGCGGTGTGGGCATTTATCAGCCGCTGGATTTGAAGATTGCCAGTTGCCGGATGTGTGTCGCCGTGCCGATGGGATTTGATTATGCCTCGCAGGTGCAACGCGGTGCGCGGCTAAAAGTTGCGACCAAATACATCAACACCGCGCGCGAACATTTCGCCGCCAAAGGCGTGCATGTTGATCTCATCAAACTCTACGGCTCGATGGAGCTGGCGCCCTTGGCTGGTCTGGCCGATGCGATAGTCGACGTGGTCTCCAGCGGCAGCACCTTGAAGGCCAATCATCTGGTGGCGGTCGAAGATATCTGCGCGATTTCGGCGCGGCTGATCGTCAATCAAGCGGCGCTGAAAATGAAACGCGAACTTCTGCAACCAGTCATAGAAGCGTTCGCCAAGGTGGTCAAGTGATACGTCGTTGGACTAGCGCCGATGCAAACTTTACGCGTGACCTAAAAGCGCTGTTGCATGTCGACGCGGCGCAAGATGAAAGCATCGAACGAACGGTCGCTGAAATCGTCGCACGCGTTCGTGCCGAGGGTGACCCAGCGCTGCTCGAATACACCAAACGTTTTGATGCGGTCGATGTTCAGCGCGTGACCGATTTGGAAATCTCCTGCAGCGAATTGCAGGCGGCGCTCGCCGGATTGCCCATACAGCAACGCAGCGCATTAGAAACCGCAGCGCAACGCATCACGGCGTATCACCAGCACCAACTGGCGAAATCGTGGAGCTACACGGAGCCTGACGGCACGCAGCTCGGCCAAAAAATCACTGCGCTTGATCGTGTCGGCCTTTACGTGCCCGGCGGTAAGGCCGCATATCCCAGCTCGGTATTGATGAACGCCTTGCCCGCCAAAGTCGCCGGAGTCGGTGAGCTCATCATGGTCGTACCCACTCCGCGCGGCGAGCGCAATGCCTTGGTACTGGCCGCTGCCGCATTGGCCGGCGTTGATAAAGTATTCGCCATCGGTGGCGCGCAGGCCGTCGCGGCGTTGGCTTACGGCACTGCAACGATTCCTCAGGTCGACAAGATTGTCGGCCCGGGCAACGCCTATGTGGCAGCTGCCAAGCGCCGTGTTTTCGGCACGGTGGGCATCGACATGATCGCCGGCCCGTCGGAAGTTTTAGTGATTGCTGACGCGAGCGCAAATCCAGATTGGGTAGCGATGGATTTGTTCGCCCAGGCCGAGCATGACGAAATGGCACAGTCGATTTTATTGTCGCCGGACGCAAGTTTTATCGAACGTGTGTTTGCAAGCATCGCAAAATTGCTGCCGGAGCAGCCACGCAAGGACGTGATATCAGCGTCGTTAAAAAATCGCGGTGCGCTGATTCATGTGCGCGACATGACTGAGGCTTGCCAAATTGCCAATCAGATCGCGCCCGAGCATTTGGAATTAGCCGTTGCAGAGACAGCGCCTTTGCTCGAACAAATCCGTCACGCTGGCGCGATATTCATTGGCCATTATTCCTCCGAGTCGCTGGGCGATTATTGCGCCGGCCCAAACCACGTGTTACCGACTTCCGGCAGTGCACGCTTCTCCTCACCGCTAGGCGTTTATGACTTTCAGAAACGTTCCAGCATCATCGAGATTTCTGCGTCGGGCGCGCAGAGCTTGGGGACCATCGCCAGTGTACTTGCGCGCGGCGAAGGCCTGACTGCGCACGCGCGCGCGGCCGAGTTAAGGTGCGAAAAGTAATGCAGATGTGCAGCAGATCTACGAAACCAGCTGAAATTTTGTAGGTAAATTCTCAATTGCCGAGTGCTTTCACCAGCGCGTCGCATTCCGCATCGGTCCCAATCGTGATGCGCAAATATTGTTCAATGCGCGGTAAGTCAAAATGCCGGACGAGAATGTTTTGACGGCGTAGTGCCAGCATCAACTGGCGCGCATCGCGATTTGGATGGCGCACAAAAACAAAATTCGCGCTCGAGGGAATCACCTCAAATCCCAAGCTTGCCAGCCTTGCCGTGAGGCGTTCGCGCGTTGCCATCACGGCCTGTCGCGTTTGCTCGAAATAGGCAACATCTTCATACGCCGCGACCGCACCGGCAATCGCCAGTCTATCCAGCGGGTAGGAATTGAAACTGTCTTTGACACGTGTCAGCGCTTCAATTAGGTCGACATGCCCCGCCGCGAATCCCACCCGCAAACCGGCCAAGGAACGAGCTTTGGACAAAGTTTGTATCACCAATAAATTGGGATATTTGGTGATTAGCGGAATCGCTGTCTCACCGCCAAAATCAACATAGGCTTCATCGATCACCACCACCGAATCGGTGTTGACCTGCAGTAGACGTTCAATCTGTGCCAGCGCAATCGCACGTCCGGTCGGCGCATTCGGATTCGGGAAAATAATCCCGCCATTGGGCACTAGATAATCGTCGATCCGCAATACAAAGCCGTCATGCAATGGCACGGTGCGAAACGGCACTTGGTAAAGCCCGCAATACACCGGATAAAAACTGTAAGTGATATCGGGAAACAAAATCGGCAAGCGGTGTTTGAGCAAACCAAGAAACACATGCGCCAGCACTTCATCGGAGCCATTGCCGATGAAAATTTGATTGGCCTCAATCTGGTGATAACGCGCAATCGCCGCCTTCACCGCTTCACTATTCGGATCCGGATAGCGCCGCAGATTGTTACCCGTCTCGCCGAGTTCGGCCTGAATCGCCTGCGACACGAGGGGTGAAGGCGGATAGGGATTCTCGTTGGTGTTCAATTTAACGAGGTTGGCAAGTTTGGGTTGCTCGCCCGGCACGTAAGGCGTCAAGCCTTTTGCAACATCACTCCAATAGCGGCTCATGGTCAAAAAATTGGTCGCGCAAAGCTTTGCCGACGCAGTAATCATCAGGGAAGCCGATGGTATCATGCGACCATCAATTCACCGGCACTACGACATAAAATGCAGCAACCCGTGCGGCAATCCGAAGTCACTCGCAATACGCTGGAAACCAAAATCCGCGTGGCACTCAATCTCGATGGCACGGGCATTTCCAAGCTCAATACCGGCATCGGATTCTTTGATCATATGCTCGACCAACTTGCCCGTCACGGGCTGATTGATCTGGATGTTTCAGCGGTCGGCGATTTGCATATCGACGCGCACCACACGGTAGAAGATGTCGGCATCACCATCGGTCAAGCACTCGCCAAAGCATGGGGCGACAAGAAAGGTTTGCGTCGTTACGGCCACGCATACGTGCCGCTCGACGAAGCGCTATCACGCGTGGTGCTTGATTTGTCAGGCCGACCTGGACTGGTGTTCAACGTACCGTTTACGCGCGCCATGATTGGCGAATTCGATGTCGATCTGGTGCATGAATTTTTTCAAGGCTTGGTCAATCATGCCGGAATCACCCTGCATATTGACGCGCTCGCTGGCGACAATTCACATCATCAAGCCGAGACCGTGTTCAAGGCATTTGCCCGTGCATTGCGCATCGCGTGTGAGGTTGATCCACGTGCGGCGAGTAGCATCCCTTCGACCAAAGGTACGTTGTAAATTCGTACGCTCATGATTCCATCATGACGACAGTCGCGGTAGTCGACTACGGGATGGGCAATTTGCGTTCCGTCGCCAAGGCGCTGGAACATGTCGCGCCGGATGCGTGCGTGAGCGTCACTGCCTCGGCCAGCGAAATCGCCGCCGCAGATCGCGTGGTGGTGCCCGGCCAGGGCTACATGCCCGATTGCATGCGCGAGCTTGACGCGCGCGGTTTGCGCGCGACCATCATTGAAGCGGCTGCCAACAAACCTTTTCTGGGAATCTGCATCGGTCTGCAAATGCTGTTTGGAGAATCTGAAGAAGGTGGCGTCGATGACCGCGCCCGCGGCCTGGAAATCTTGCCTGGACGCATACCGCGTTTTCCCGCAGCAGCGATGCAAATCGGTGACGGCGCGCGCCTCAAAGTGCCGCACATGGGTTGGAACAACGTCAATCAATGCGACCGTACACATCCCCTGTGGGCTGGCGTGGCTGACGCGTCACGGTTTTATTTCGTACATAGTTTCTATGTCGCTCCGACGCAGCCAGAGCTTGCTGCATCGACCAGCGATTACGGCATACGCTTTACCAGCGCGGTGAGTCACGATAATATTTTTGCCGTACAGTTCCATCCTGAAAAAAGCGCGCAAGCCGGATTGCAATTGCTAAGCAATTTCATGCGCTGGAATCCAAGTTGAATCACTACTTAACACGCCAAAAATCATGTTGCTGATACCCGCGATTGATCTCAAAGACGGCCATTGTGTTCGCCTCAAACAAGGTGAAATGGGCGAAGCCACGGTGTTTTCCGAAGACCCCGCCGCAATGGCGCGACACTGGGTAAGTTTGGGCGCAAGGCGATTGCATTTGGTTGATTTGAACGGCGCGTTTGCCGGCAAACCCAAAAACGAAGCCGCGATTAAAGCGATCTTGAATGAAGTCGGCGATGAAATCCCTGTCCAACTCGGCGGCGGCATACGCGATTTGGATACCATCGAGCGCTGCCTCGATGACGGTTTGGAATACGTCATCATCGGCACTGCAGCCGTCAAAAACCCCGGCTTCCTGCACGATGCCTGCGGCGCATTCCCCGGTCACGTGATCGTTGGCCTGGACGCCAAAGATGGCAAAGTTGCCGTCGACGGCTGGTCAAAAATGACCGGCCACGATGTCATCGACTTGGCAAAAAAATTTGAAGACTACGGCGTAGAAGGCGTCATCTACACCGACATCGGTCGCGACGGCATGCTCACTGGAGTCAACATCGAAGCCACCGTAAAACTCGCCCAGGCCCTGCGCATTCCAGTAATTGCCAGCGGCGGCATCGCCAGCATAAAAGACATCAAAGCGCTCTGCGCGGTTCAGTCAGAAGGCATCATGGGCGCGATTACCGGCCGCGCGATTTACGAAGGTAAATTGGATTTCAAAAAGGCGCAGGCGGAGGCAGATAAGCTTTCGGCAAAACTGCCCACAAACTAACGCGCTGGATTGATGGCATGGTCATCTCGGTAATCCGCTCGCAGACTTCGCTAGACGACGGGAATATTGATTACGCGACCTACTCATGCGCCGCTTTGCTCGATGCTCGCAGCAATATTCAGCGTGAACCTTATCCCCAAAACTACGAGAATTTGCGGGTAGAAATCGCAATGCGACCAGCGCTAGCGACGAACCAAGAATCTAGCGACCAGACATCAATCGAAACTGTTTTCGATGCAGCAATAGGGAAGGCGATTGTGGAAGTTGTACTTGCCCTGGCGAGCACACTTCCCTAAGGCTTGGTGAATTCAACATCCGTGTAGTGGCAAGCCAGTTGGTGCTGGTGACGCGCCGTTAAGCCACTCCCCACGCAGACTAGTCTGTTCGATCTTTCAGCAGCGCATACACATCATCCCGCGTGCTAATCGCCATGATGGTTAGCGTTCGGCTATTGTCATCCACGTGATAAGCAAGGCGGTATTGCGGCGAGGTGATTTTGATTTTGTACATGTTGGGCACGCCGTGCAACGCGTCTTTGGGATTGCGCGGCTTGGTCAAGCGCTCCTTTTTCAGTTTTTTTGTTTGAAGCGGCGCTTTATTGCAGCGCCCAGCTTGCCCCATTCACGCTCAGCCAGTGGATGAATGGCGAGTTGATAAGGCCCTGAATCAGAGATCATCAAGCGAAATTTTTTGCGCCGATTTAATGCTCGCCAGCCGAGCTAGCGCTTTGTTACCGACTGCCCGATCCGCCAATTGGTCAAGTATTCGTGCCATCAATCGGTTCGACAAAATGTACCCAGCGGGGCGATTGTGATTCAAGACCACAACGGCATCGTCGCCCGCTTGCTCAAACGCTCGCGCTGGCGCTTCGCGCAAATCTGAAATACCAATGCTGTGAGCGGAAAGTAGATTATCCATGAACAAATCCTACTTTATTTTGTCGAAAATTGGCTGAAATTTGCGCAACGTGGATTGACAACACCATCTATCATTGCGTCAGAAACACAATATCTCGCTATGAAAAAAATTCTCCGCTTCTGTCTGTTGAGCATGCTCGTTGTGATTGCCTTGGGTGGCATGTTGTTCGGCTACTTTATCTACTCGCCCGACCCCGAAATTCCCCAACTGTCCGGCACGTTGACCAAAGCATCCATCGAGGTCGGCGGCTTGACGCGAACTTATCGGACTTACCTGCCGAAGGGCTTGACGAAATCTGCGCCGCTGGTGGTGGTGATGCATGGCTCGGGCGAAAATGGTGCGCAAATTCGACTGGAAACCGGTTATGGATTTGAGCGTCTTGCCGACCAGCATGGCTTTGTGGTGGTCTATCCTGATGCCTACTCTTTTGATTGGAACGATTGCAGCAAAGTCGGCGACTTTCGCGTGAATGGCATCGATGTCGACGATGTGAAATTTTTGAGCGCAGTGGTCGACAAACTAATGTCAGATATAGACATCAATCGGGATCGCGTGTTCGCGACCGGAGTTTCGGCAGGTGGCTTCATGTCGATTCGTCTGGCACTCGAAGCGCCATCGCGATTTCGTGCGGTCGCGGCGGTATCCGCAAATGTCCCATCGCCAGAGAATTTCAAATGTACGCCAACGGGACAGGGCGCTTCCGTCATGATCATGAATGGAACGAAAGACCCATTGGTGCCCTTCGATGGCGGTGAGAGCAGCCTATTCGGCCTGTTCTATAAGGGCGGCAAGATTCGCTCGTCACGTGAATCAGGTCAATATTTTGCGGATTACAACCACATCGGCGGTTCACCTGCAACGAATCAGAGCGCAGTCGTTGATGGCGTTGGCGTCGAACAGTTTTCGTGGCGCGACGCGTCCCTAGCGGAGGTGGAACTGGTCGCCATTCACGGCGGTGGGCATGGTCTCCCACAACCCTACTGGCGTCGTCCGCGATTGTTAGGTCCGTCTCCCATGGCACCCAATGGCCCGGCGATGATCTGGGCTTTCTTCGAGCGACAACGACCATTTCGCAATTGACTAGTACCGGGCCACTTGGTGCTGGCCACACGCTGTTAGATGAATTCCTATAATCCTCGCTAAATCCCTAACCAAAGGAAAATCATGTCCACCAATCTCTATCAATCCAGCGTCCCCGTTTTCAAACAAATGTTGTTGGCGCTCAGCGATGTGTTGAGCAAGGCCGAAGCGCATGCTGAGGCGAAGAAAGTAGAACCCGCCGTGCTGCTGCAAACACGCCTTGCTATCGACATGTTCCCCTTGGTGAGACAGGTACAAATCGCCTGCGATTTCGCCAAGAGTGTGACCGCGCGATTGGCAGGAATCGAGGTGCCCGCATACGAAGACAGCGAGCAAAATTTTGCTGAACTCAAGGCGCGTATTGCCAAGACGGTGGCGCTGCTTGATGGCACCAGCGAGGCACAATTCGAAAGCAGTGCGGCGCTGGAAATTGTCTTGCGCCCCGGTACGCCTAAAGAGAAAAAATTGACCGGCCACGCGTATCTATTCGCCTATGGTTTGCCGCAATTTTTCTTTCATGTCACGACGACATACAACTTGCTGCGGCATGTTGGCGTGGAGATCGGCAAGAAGGATTTCATGGGCAGTTATTGAGTGGCGTGCGGGTGAAAGACCAGTACCCTGTCCTGTATTCATTTCGCCGTTGCCCTTATGCGATGCGGGCGCGCTGGGCGTTGGCAGTTGCCGGCCTTACTGTTGAACTGCGTGAGGTCGTGCTAAGCAGCAAGCCCGCAAAAATGTTGGCGGCATCAGGCAAGGGCACGGTACCGGTGCTGATTGATGTTGATGATCGCGTCATCGATGAGAGCCTCGACATCATGCTGTGGGCGTTGCGGCAGAATGATCCGGCGACTTGGCTGTCGCCGCAGGACGGTGTGCTCGATGAGATGCTGGGCTTGATCGCGCAATGCGATGGCGAGTTCAAATTCAATTTGGACCGCTATAAATATCCCCAGCGGTTTGCGGTGATCGACATAAAAACACATCGCGCTGCGGCGGCTGATTTTTTGCTGAAGCTCGACCAGCGATTGACTCAACTCCCGCATCTGTTTGGAGCAGATATTAGCTTTGCCGACATCGCTATTGCGCCCTTCGTCCGGCAGTTCGCGCAGACTGACTTCACCTGGTTCAAGCAACAAGCATGGCCGGAACTGCATCGCTGGATGACCGAATTGACTGAGTCGCCGATGTTCGCTTTGGTCATGACGCGACACGATCAATGGCGGCCGGACCAAGCGCCGGTCTACTTCCCTTTTGTACGCTGCAACGGCGTGTCATCAGCACCAACTGAGGCAATCACCGTGTTAGCCTCGTTGCATCATCCTTGAATGAAGGTGGCGGCGATGCAGAGCAGTGACAGTCGAGCGCAGCACACGCACCCGGTTATTTTTCTCATCCTGATTTTGCCCTTTGGCATCGTCTCGGGTGATCTCACGGTGACACTGGCCTATCAGTTGTCGCAATCCGGCGTGGCGACCACACTGATTGCTGAATTGATTGCGCTGAGCTATGTCCCGCACACCTGGAAATTTTTATGGGCGCCGGTAGTGGATACCAGCTTGAGCCTGAAGCAGTGGTACCTGCTGGCCGCGATAATCAGTGCGATTGGCCTGGTCATCACCAACGCCTTGCCGACCACCACGGAGGCAATGCCGCAATTATTTCTCATCGTGGTGATTACCAATGTGGCGGTGACTTTTCTGGGCATGGCTGCCGAAGCTTTGATGGCCCACGGCACGGCGGCCAATCAAAAAGGTCGCGCAGCCGGTTGGTTTCAGGCGGGCAATTTGGGTGGCGCTGGTTTGGGTGGCGGGGCAGGTCTTTGGATAGTTGAGCTCAGCGGCGAGCTGTGGATTGCCGGTGTGGTGTTGGGTCTGATCTGCATGGCGTGTTGCGCCGCGCTGTGGTTTGTGGCCGCGCCACAGGTCGCACGACCGGCGCAGGGCGTCGCCAGCAATATGGTGGGTGCGTTCAAGGAGTTTTGGGCTGTCGCCCGGACGCGTATGGGCTACCTTGGTTTGTTGATTTGCTTTCTGCCGATAGGTTCAGGGGCGGCATCAAATTTGTGGGCGGCGATTGCCGACAACTGGCAGGCTTCAGCCGATGCGGTCGCCACCGCTAATGGTTGGTTAACCGGCCTGAGCGGAGCGCTTGGCTGCGTGCTCGCCGGCATCATTTGTGATCGCATGGATCGAAAAACTGCCTACGCGTTGTTTGGTTTGGCGCTCGCAGCGAGCACGGTGGCGATGGCTTTGGCGCCACGCACGCAGACGATGTATATCGCTTTCGTGCTGATTTATGCCTTCATTCTCGGCATGAGTTACGCGGGGTTTTCGGCGGTGGTGTTGGAGACTATTGGTACTGGCGCGGCGGCCACCAAATACAACGTGTTCGCTTCGCTGTCGAATATACCGACAGCCTACATGACGCTGATACTCGGCTGGGCACACACACGCTGGGACGCCACTGCAATGCTGCTCACCGAAGCCGGGTTTGCGGTGGTTGGTTTGCTGGTGTTTGCTACAGCCGTACGCTTATCACAACCGATGTTGACCAGCAGACCAGGCAAATTACGCCACTAAGTACACAGTTCAGCCAACATCGATTGCCTCAAAAAGAAGACAAACACATTTGGTGCTGATGAAACGACTACAAAACCAGAAACAACCATGCTACAAGGCGTTCGCGCAATAAACGCACTCTGCGCCGTAGCATGTGGCGATACGCCGTATCGCACCTAGTTTCGCAAAAGGAAGACGGGAATTTTCCTGTTCGCAAATTTTGTGGGGAAGGTCTTGACGTCTGGTGCATCAAAAAGGCCATTGAATTGATGCA
>JANYAW010000343.1 GCA_025361105.1 Rhodocyclaceae bacterium
CAATTGCGTTGATGTGCCGAGCACAGCATCGTGCATGATGATGCCTGAATTATTTACAACAGCGCTTTGCGTGCTGACATCACCCACAGTGAGCGTGCCGCCAGCGGTGGCAAAATTGCCAGCCGATATTGTGCCCGTTGCAGAAATTTCACCTGCCTGCGCCGCACCAGTACCTAAATCGACGCTACCGCCCGGGCTGGAGATTGCAATACCGGTCTGGTTAATCAGGATGGTTTGACCAAGGCCGTCATCAATCGACACGATCTGATTGCCAACCGTGGTGGTCGGCGTCTGTGGCAACGAAAAATCAGTGAAGGTCAGTGTTGAACTGGTCAGCACTGAGGTTGGAGTGGTTGTACCATCGCCTATCGTTGCGGTGTCGCCGTTGGCCCCGCCCGCGCCCGCGCCAAATTGCTCTGTGGCGGAAATTGCGCCCTGTGAAAAAGCCGCAGCGACTGCCGCTACGATCAAACGGTGCTTGAAATTGGGGTTTTTCATTACGCAAAATCTCCTGTAATTAAGGCGCGAACAACTAATTCTGTAGCCATTCTAAAGGTACGGCAAACAAACGAAGTAATAGTCAAAATAATTTTCTTGAGGATGGCATGGCGTGACGATCAAGTCAATCGGAATAGCCTCAATGATAACGCGGAATTCACCTGCTTTGCTCATGCTAATACGGCGATTAGACGAGCTTAATTAATTTTCAAACATGCCGTAGTCGGCAGTCGGTGCGCTAGCGTACGCTCAATGAGGAAGCACAGCGGCGTTAGCAAGGCCATCAACGATGCTCAATTGCTCATCATTCAAGCCGCCAACCGCCGCCAGCAACAACAAACGATTCATCAAATAACCATAGCGATCTTTTTGCAAATCGCGGCGCGTCGAAAATACTTGTTGTTGCGCATTCAAGACGTCACTATTGGTACGTAGCCCGGCGCGCTGACCGACTTCCATACCGGTCAAAGAAATTTCGGCGGAATGTAAAGACTGTTCGAGCGCGGTTAGTTGAGCCTTGGCGTTGAGCAAATCAAAATACGCTTGACTGGCTCTGCTCTCGGCATCACGGAGCAATCCTTCCAAATCATTTTTGGCTTTTTCACGTTGCGCATTGGCTTGACGCCGCGCCGCGACGGTACGCCCGCCTTCAAACAAATTCATCGACAGTTGAACGCCGACCTCAACGTTGCCTTCGCTGGCAGTGAAGTAATTCGGATCGCGTGCCTGTTGCTTGGTCGCAACGAAGGAAATGCTCGGGAAATAACGTGCGGTGACACCTGAAAGCTGCGATTCTGCGATTGCCACCGCGTTTTGCTGTGCCAGTGCCTTGAGGTTGCCGGCGCGGGCAGCAGCGACCCATTGATCAACATCGGCAGGCTCAGGCGGTGTAATCACCGGCGTCGCGACTAACCTCTGCGAAGGTGTGGGTAGTTCACCGGTCAGCTTACTGAATTCCCGCTTGCGCGCTTCGAGTGCGCTTTTGGTCGCAAACTCTTGCGCAACAGCGAGTTGCTCACGGGCGCGCGACTCTTCGACATCTGTCACGGCGGCAGAACCCGCTTTAAAAAGATTCTCAACACGAATTCGTTGCGCGACCAAAGCCTGATTCTGGATTTGCGCGAGTTCGACTGTGTCCAGGGCCAAAAGATAATTGAACCAGGATTGCGCCAGCCGCAGCAACAAATCCTGGCGCGCATCGGCAAGCACAATTTCCGCCCGCTCGACGCGCAACTGACTCTCTTGATAAGATGCCCAACGCGCCATATCAAACAAGGGTTGAGTCAGGCGCAGTGTTGCGGTGCCGTTATCGTATTTGGCATGCACACCAGCGCGCGTGACCAAATCGCGGCGATCGTACTCGGTACGGGATTGATTGGCCGAAAAATCCAGGCTGGGCATCAAACCTGCCCGTCCCAGCGGCAGACTTTCACGGTCTGAATCATAAGTGGCACGCGCACTGGCGTAATCAGGATCAAGCTGCAGCGCCTTGAAAAAATATTCCTTCAGGCCATCGGCAGCGTTTGCGGTAGAGGCAAAGCACAGCGTGGTTATGCAGACGGCGAGGATAGCCCCCATCCCCACCACAGCCCTCCCCTTCAGGGGAAGGGAACGTTTGTGCCCAGAACTCATCAACCTCATCGTTCGCGGAATGCAAACTGCATTCGGGACAGCAAAGGCTTGAGCAAGTAACCGAGCAAGGAACGTTCGCCGGTTTTTATCACCACATCTGCCGGCATTCCTGGCAATAGTTTGTTCTTGCCGAGTTCAACCAATCCAGTGGGGGTGACTTCAACCCGGCCGACAAAATACGGCTGATCGGTACGCGGATCCATCATGCGGTCGGCCGCAACATAAACCAGCCGGCCAAGCACAGTCGGCACGATCGTTTGCTCGAAGGCGGGAAAATGCACGTCCGCTTCCAGACCCACATGCACGTTGTCCATCAGGTGTGGCGGGATTTGTACTTCGACCACCAACTTTTCGCCAGCGGGTACCACGTCCATCAATTTTTGCCCGGGCGTGACCACACCACCTACCGTATGCAAGGACAGATCAACCACTGTACCAGCCACTGGCGCGCGCAAGATGACGCGGTCAAGATCGTCTTGGGTGGCAATCCGTCGCTCGGTTAAGTCCGCCGTCTGGCGTTGCACATCGGTCAGTTGCGTCTCGACTTCCTTGCGATGGTCGTCAATGGTTTTATGCGTCTTGAGTTTTAACTCGCTGATCGCACTTTTGACCCGCGCCATGGTGGTTGCATCGTCGCTGCGCTGACCGTTCAAAAAGGAGATTGCACGTTCCAATTCAAACATCCGGTTGCGTGGCACAAAGCCTTGTTCGTACAGCGGCTTCAATAAATCCAGTTCTTCCTTATACAAGCGATATTGCTCGGCCTTCGCCACTTGCTGGCCTTCGATGCCGCGAATCTGCTCTTGCAAACCGACAGCCATTTCTTCGCTAATAGCGATTTCACCTTTCAGTGCAATGCGCCGCGTCTGAAACAACTGCAGTTGCGTCTGCATCGCCGTCTGTGCTTGCGGCATGCTTTGTCGCTCAAGCAGGAATGGCGGAAAGACCACTTTATCCGCGCCGCTGCGCTCCGCCGTCAAGCGTGCCTCGACCGCCAGTAAACTTAGCAACTGACTTTCGACACTGCCTTGTTGCGCTTGCGCTTGTGAGGGATTAAGGCGTACCAAAGCTTGATTGGCCTCGACTTGATCGCCTTCGCGAACCAGTATCTCCTCCACCACGCCGCCTTTGGCATGTTGAATAGTTTTGCGACTGCCTTCAACCTTGACAAAACCGGTGGCCGGTATGCCCTGCCCGAGCGGCGCAAATGCTGCCCAAATCAGGAACACGACCAAACCTATCCAAAGCGCGCGATGGCCACGATGGGTCACACTTTCGGTATCGGCCGACGGCGTGTCACCAGCGTCAACCGGGAAAGCGGAGTCCGCGCGTTGCTCAACGCGTCCCGTCAAACGTGAAAACCAGTTATCGGCACTCATCGCACAGGTCCCGAAAGTGGCGTAGCGTTGGAATTCGGATTCGGATTTTTCAAATGTTCCAGCACCTGATCACGGGGTCCGTAAGCCACCAGACCACCGTCACGCAAGACCAGCACTTTGTC
>JANYAW010000389.1 GCA_025361105.1 Rhodocyclaceae bacterium
CGGTGGTAGCGACAACTTTTTCCATCATCGCCGTGTTTATCCCGATCGCGTTTATGCCCGGCGGCTCGGGCGAATGGTTCCGGCCCTTTGCGTTGACGGTGGCGACATCGGTGCTGGTAAGCCTGTTCATATCATTCACGCTAGACCCGATGCTCTCGGCCTATTGGGGTGATCCACCAGGCCATCATGACGCACCGCGACGCGGCATTGGCCGTCATTTGCAACGCTTTAATCACTGGTTTGATGCACAGGCCAATGGCTATGGCAAGGTGATTACGTGGGCGCTACATCACCGCCGCTCAATGGTGCTTATTGCTGTGCTGAGCTTTATCTCCGCTGTCGCATTGCAGGCATTGTATGGCGGTTCAAGCTTTCTGCCCAAGTCCGATGGTGGAACCATTGCGATAGATGTACGTGTACCTTCATCAGCGAGTTTGGGCTATGCAAAACTCAAGGTGGAAGCTGCGGCGAGTTTGGCGCGGACGATGCCGGAAACTGTAACCACCAATAGCAATGTGAATGCGGGCGGTGGTCGCGTATATATCGACATCGGCAAGAAAAAAGATCGCGCGCGTGACTCGGACTCCATTGCCGCCGAACTTCGGCAATTGCTTAAGCAACTCGTCGGCGGTGAATTTGTCGTGCTCGATGATTTGAATAGCGGCGTCCGAAAACCGATACAAATCAATTTTTCAGGGCCGGATGCACGGGTGCTGACAGCGATTGCCAACGAATACAAAGAGCGTTTGGCCAAAGTGCCTGGCGCGGTCGATGTCGGGCTTTCCGAGCAAGAACCCAAAGATGAATTACAAATCGAACTCAATCGCGGCTTGGCTAATTCATTGGGCATATCAATGAACGATGCAGCTCAGGCACTGCGCGTCGCCTTCGCCGGGGTTGAAGTCGGTGATTGGGTTGATCCGATTGGTGAATCGCGCGACGTCGCCGTGCGCCTCCATCCTGACGATAGAGTCAGCGGTGAAAATATCGAACACTTGCCGATTAATGTGAGTGGCACCGGACAAATGGTGCCACTCAATCAAATCGCCACCATCTCGATGGGCAAAGGGCCATCACAAATTCAACATCAAGATGGCAAGCGGATGATTGCGGTATCAGCCAATGCGCAAGGGCGTTCGGTTGGTGAAGTCAATGCCGATGCAATAAAAATCACTAAACAAATTTCCTTCCCGGCGGGATTCGGAGTCGAACTCGCTGGATCTGGACGCGAACAAAAAGAATTGTTCAGCGCGATGCTGACGGCGTTGGCAATGGGCGTTGCCCTGATGTATTTGACCTTGGTGATTCAGTTCAATTCTTTTACTGCGCCTGTCGCGGTGATGATTTCCTTGCCCCTGTCATTGATTGGTGTGGTGATTAGTTTATTTATGACTGGCGGCACCATGAATTTGATGAGCCTGATCGGTGTCATTATGCTAATGGGCTTGGTCGCCAAGAACGCCATCTTGCTGCTCGATTGCGCACGCAAGCGCGAGGCCGAAGGATATGAGCGCGAAGACGCGTTGATGTATGCCGGACGCCTGCGCCTGCGCCCGATTTTGATGACCACCTTTGCGCTAATTGCGGGGATGTTGCCGGTCGCGATTGGAACCGGCGAGAGTGCCGAGTTCTATCGCCCATTGGCGGTGGCCATCATCGGTGGCACGATTACTTCAACGATTTTGACCTTGCTCATCGTGCCAACCTTCTACGACATTATCGAAATCAAACACGATCATGCGCTTGAAAAATTTCATCTGCGTACTGCGCGCTTCGGGAGCGTTTTGGCGGGTGCTTCGATAGTAGTCGAGACGGTTTTCTTTTTGTTGCTATTGCGATTTGGCTATCGTATGACACGCGCGTTTTTTGCTTGGATTAACGCACGACGCCTGCGCCGGCAAGGGTTGGCCAACGCCTGATTGACGGCGTGTGGCCAGCACCAACTGGCAAGTTTATGGAAAATTCAGCGAGCGGCGCATGGCCGCGCGGCGATGCGCTCATACCACGCAGCCAAGTGCGGCATGCCTTCATCAGCCGGGCGAAATTTCATCAAGCCGCGTGCGAATTCTGTTGCGGCAAATGCAGTGATGTCGGCGATTGTGAAGCGGTTTCCGGCAACGAATTCATGGCTGGATAATTCGCTATTCAGCCAACGCGCAACACCGCGCATTTTCTCGCCTTGGGAATTGCCGAAGTCGGCAAATTGCGGTTGCTCCAGCGGCGCGAGTCCGGGGTGCGTATGGCGTATCCAGTTGCCGATTGCACCCAATAAATAAAACTCTACGCGACGATCTGACATCTCGATGAATGCGCGTTCTTCAAACGTCGTACCCATCAAATTCGGTTCGGGAACCAGACCTTCCAGGTAAGTGCAAATCGCGCGCGTCTCACCCAGCATGCGACCGTCATCGAGTTCCAACACAGGAATTTTTGCCAAGGGACTTTTGGCCAAAAACTCGGCGCTGTGATGCTGCTGATTGTTCAAATCGACCATCATCAGTTCGATGTTGGTGATATTTTTCTCGGCCATAAACATCGTCACCCGACGAGGATTTGGCGCACGTGCGGAAGTGTGGAGTTTCATGATTTAAACGCCGCCAGTGCGCGACTGCCCGGTTTCCAACATCTTGCGCGCGCCATCGGTGAACTGTTTGGCTTTGGTTTCATCATCGGTGCGCAAATCCAAGGATGATGCCGGCATTTCTATGCCTTTGGCAACCGCAGGCCGTGCGCGCAATTGATCTCGCCAGCGCAGCAGGTTGGGCATGTCATCGACCTCAACACCCGACCAGCGATGGGTGCGCACCCAAGCCCAATTGGCGATGTCGGCGATGGAATAATCACCGGCGAGATATTCGTGATCTTTGAGTCGCGTATCCAGCACCCGAAACAGGCGTCGACATTCGCCTTGATAGCGGTCGATGGCGGGCTGAATTTTTTCCGGAAAATAGCGGAAGAAAACGTTGGCTTGCCCCATCATCGGGCCAATGCCGCCCATTTGAAACATCAGCCATTGCATCACCAGCGAGCGACCTTTGGTATCCGTCGGCATTAGCTTGCCGGTTTTCTCGGCGAGGTAAATTAAGATCGCGCCGGATTCAAATACCGCAAAATTATCGGCATCGGTATCCACAATTGCGGGGATGCGACCGTTGGGACAAATCGCCAAAAACCAGTCTTCCTTTTGCACGTTTTTGGACAACTCGAGCACGTGCATTTCGTAAGGCAGACCGAGTTCTTCCAAAGCGATGGAAGCCTTGTGGCCATTGGGTGTGGCGGCGGTGTAGAGCTTAATCATTGCGACTCACTTTCAGCTTAGTGTAGCGAGAAATTCTTTGATTGCCTGATTCACTTCAGTCGCGTGCGTCATATTGGCTGCGTGTCCGCCACCAGCAACCACGACCAATTTATTGTGCGGAATTTTTTGCGCAACGCTTTGTGCGCGCTCAAGCGGAATTGCCGCGTCGGCATCGCCATGAACAATCAGCGTCGGCGCGGTGATTGTGTGTAGCTGTTCGGTGAGATCGTCGCGCGCCACCAAAGTGGCAAAAATCTGATGCAGATTGGCCGGTGTCACTTTCGCCCATTTGGCGCGCCACGGGGCGCTGACCGCACCAACGAAGCGCTTGCCACCAATGATGTGCTCAAGCATTGCAGCAATTTCTTCGCTCATGCCATGCGTTGCCCAGGCTTCAACGAGCGCCATATGACCGGGCAAAGTTTCGGGAATTTCAGTGCCGGCTTGGGAGCCAAGCAGCACCAGTCCGCGCACCGCACCAGGATGCTTGAGTGCCACGCGTAGTGACAAGAATCCGCCTTGCGACATGCCGATAAAAACGGCCTGCTTGATGCCCAGCGAGGCTAGCAGTGCGACCGCATCGTCGGCTGAATCGTAATAAGAAAATGCGCTGGTCGCATCGCCCGTGCCGCCATGCCCGCGCTCATCCCAAGTGATACAGCGATAGTCGTTTTTGAACGCCGCGATTTGCGCTTCAAACATGCTGCAATCCATCAATAATCCATGCGAAAAAATCAGCACGGGTTTGTCTCCGGCAGCTGCGCCGCTGTCGGTGTAGTGAAGGTTTTGGCCGTTAACTTTTGCGTAGGGCATGAGCGTTCCTTTGTCGATGAGTGCTTGGGATATTTCAGTCTAGCCTGTGTCGCTATTCAAGCGCCGCAATGCGTTGATTTAGCCAGCGACCAATGGCGATGATTTCCTCAATACAAACTGAATGCGGCATTGGGTAAGTATGCCAGTCAACTTTGTAATCACCACGCAGCAGAAAATCCTTCGCGTCAGTGCCCAAACGCAGCGGCACGACATCGTCATAACTGCCATGCGCGGCAAAGATAGGCGTGCTGCGATTAGCCACGCTGCGCTCTGCTTCGACCAAGGTGGGCGAAGGCAGGTAACACGACAAGGCGATGATGCCTGCCAGCTTTTCCGGATGCGTCAGCCCTGTGCTGTAAGCCATCGCACCGCCTTGCGAGAATCCGGCGAGGACAATATTTTCGCTGGGAATGCCGCGTGCATTTTCAGTTTTGATCAGTGCACGCACGATGTCGCGCGAACTTCGGATGCCTGCTTCATCAACATCGCGTTGACCACCGCCCAAAGACAAAATGTCGTACCAAGCGCGCATCACGTAGCCGTTGTTGCAAGTCACCGGCATCATCGGCGCATGTGGAAAAATAAAGCGTACTGCGGCGGTTGGCAATAGGCCAAGCTCTGGAACTACCGAGACGAAATCGTTGCCGTCAGCACCCAAGCCATGCAGCCAAATCACCGCGTGCGTTGGGTTTGGTGCAGTTACTAATTCAATAGGTGGGTCGAGTTGGTTCATGGTCTAATTTCTGAAAATGATTAAATTATTTTGTATGCGAGGGCGTGTCGTCAGCACCAACTGGTAAGTTTTTCCATTCGGGTGCGAGCAGGGCATATTGACCAGAATCGATGAATTCGCCCGCGTCGAAATAGCTTTGTCGTTGTGTGCCTTCATGTGTAAAACCGAGGCGCAGCACGGCGTTGGCAGAGGGATTATTTCGCGGATCGATTACGGCGTAAAGTCGATGCAATTTCAACTCGCCGAATGCGTGATTGATTAAAGCTGTCACCGCTTCGCTGGCATAACCGGCACCCCAAAAATCACGCCCGAGTGCATAGCCGATTTCGGCGTTGCGATGGATTTGGTCGATACGGAATAAAACGCAAGTGCCAATGACTGCGTTGCTGTCTTTGTTCAGGATGACAAATTGCTCTGTCAAACCAGCAGCGATATCTCCTGCCCGGCGATTGAACCATGTCAGCGCATGATCCATATCCGGCCAGCGTACCGGCGCGCAATAGCGGCCAACCTCAGGGTTGTCGTAACAGGCGAACACGGCTGCCAAATCGCTCTCCAGCAGCGGGCGAATCAATAGGCGCTCAGTTTCCAAACTGGTTTGTAAAGTTGTACTCAATTGGTTTTCTTTGCTTGGATGGCTTCAATCTGATCCATGATTTTGTTCATCCGCGCGACCAGTGCTTGATAAGGCGCAGGGGATGCCAAATCAACGCCGGCTTCCTTGACCAGCTCATACGGATAGCGCGAGCCGCCAGCGCGCAAGACGTTAAGGTATCGCTCGCGCGCGCCAGGTGTGCCTTTGAGAATTTCTGCGGCGAACATTGAGCCGGCTGAAATTGAGGTGGCATATTGAAAGACATAAAAGCCACGATAAAAATGCGGAATGTAAGCCCACTCGACGGTATAAAGATCGTCGATTTTGACTACGCCTTCACTGTCGCCGTGATAGCGCTTGAGAATGTCACCGTAGATTTTGGTGATGGCTTCGCCGGTGAGTGATTCACCTTTGTCGACCTTGGCATGCACCGTGCGTTCAAAGTCGGCAAACATGGCTTGGCGGAAAAATGTGCCACGCAGGTTTTCTAAATCGGAACCGAGATAGAGCAGGCGTTCTTCATCGCTCTTGGCGATTTTCATCATGTGATTGAGCAAGAAAACTTCGTTGGTGGTCGACGCGATTTCTGCCGTGAAAGTCGGGTAATCGGCGGTGATGTAAGGCTGCGCCTTGTTCGCCAAATACGAGTGCATAGCGTGACCCCATTCGTGCGCCAAGGTCGACACCGATTCATAGTCATCGTTGTGATTGAGCAGCAAATACGGATGCACGTCGTAAGCCGCACCGTTCATATAGGCGCCGGAGGCTTTGCGTGGCCGTGAATACACGTCCATCCAGCGATTTTTTGTTCCTTGCGTCATTGCTTTGACGTAGTCGTCACCCAGCGGTGCGACTGAGGCGAGCATCAAGGCGGTGGAGTCTTTTATCGAATAAACCTGCGTACTTTTCACCAGCGGTGGATAGATGTCGTAGTAACGCATCTCGGTCACGCCGAGCATTTTTGCGCGCAGTTTGAAGTAGCGGTGTAGCGTCGGCAAGTTGGCATTGGCCTGCTCGACCAAGGTATTGTAAACCGCTGCGGGCAGCTTGTTGCCATCGAGTGCTTGGGTCAACGAATCCGGATAGTTGCGAACCTTGGAATAGACCGTGCTCTTCTTCAAATACTCGTAAAAATTCACGCCATAAGTACGCTCGAATTCTTTCCATTTTCCCCAGAAGGCATCGAAGACTTTTTTGCGATCTTCGCGATTGGGCAGGGAGCGATATTTGGTATACGCCGATTGATCAATGACGACTTCAGTGCCGTCGGAAAGTTTCACTTTCGGCCACGGCATGTCGGCGTTTGATAAAGTGCCATAGACCGCTTCGGCGGCGTTGGTAGCTGAACCAAAAGTGGCGATCAAAGCTTCGCCACCCTTGTCCAGTGTGTGCTCGGCGGAACGCAAGATGTTGTCCAGCGGCTGACGATAAATCGCCAGGGATTTATCTTTTTTCAGGAATCCATTCACTTTGGCGCGACCCATTTTCAATATCTCGGGGCTGGCAAATGAACTGGCTTCCTGCAATTTATTTCCCAACACATCGGCACGTTGACTTAAGTCCAATCCGGCAGTGGCACCGGTGTCTTCATCGCGCCATTGGAAGGCATAACTGGCCAGCAATGCGTAGCGTTTTTGCATATCGGAATTCAAATCCATGCAGCGTTTGAATTCCTTGACCGACGACGCGAGTTTGCCGCTACATTCAGCAAATTCCTTGAACTGTGCTTCGACGCGCACGGCATCCTTGTCCCAGTCGGCTTGGGATTTGTACATGTCTTTCAAATTCCAACGGTCGGCTTCAGTTTCTGCTGGATTTGCCGCCGTTGCAACGTTCGCAAAAAGTACCATGACGGCAACGCTGCTAATTTTTAATTTGGAAATCATTGTCTCG
>JANYAW010000025.1 GCA_025361105.1 Rhodocyclaceae bacterium
CTAGCGCCCCGAATTGATGCGTGTGTCCGGTGTGATGACCACCCCATTGCCGAGACGATTATTACGTTCGCCTGTTGCACGATTGATGGTTTCACCGACTTTCATTGGCGTGGGGGATTCGTCACCCGGGGCGATTTGCGCCCGCCCGGGGGTCTTCGGTGAGAGAAAAACATTCACGCCGTTGCGTGCCGCTTCATTTTCGTTTTGTGGCTGGCCATTAATCCATACGGTTGACTTGCCACTGGAGCGTTGCACCATGCCGTCGAGATTGAGCGTTGCGCCTTGCAAGGAGCGAATCTGTTGCAAATTTTGCGTACGCTGACGATCCAAGGTGGCACGTTTTTCGGCGCTAAAAAACAAGCGTTGCATCGGTGCTGGCGCGCTAGGTGGCGATGGCGGCGCGGAGGTTTGTGCCAAAGCGAGGCTTGGACTCGTTAGCAAACCCAGCGCGATGCTACAAGCGAAATACTGCACGGTGAGGCGCGCGGCCAATGAAGAAATCATATGCGCTCCTTCAACGTTATCCATTCGAGTACGCATTCTGCGCTCAGATAAGGGCCAGTCCCACGGTCAACGGTGGCAAGCGGCAAACGCTCAAACGTGCAGCTGCGCACGACCACCAATGCACGTGCTTGCGTTTTAATGTCGTTAATGAAATTCCAGACATCGTCTTCATGCAGCACTTTCATCTTCATTAGTTGTTTGCTGGTGAGAAAGTCATAGCCACCCGCAGTTGCACCACCAGGCAGCAGAGCATTATCGACGGGCTGTTGGGCGGCAAACTCATATTGAAAATCGTTAATCTTGCGGGCTTTGCGCAGTCGATCAAGTTGCTCAATCCAGTCGAGCCTATCTTCGGTCGCGGTGTAGCCTAGCTTGACCAGGTTTTGAAACAGCAGAATTTTTTCTGTGAGTTCCTGTTGCTCTTGACTGACCCGCGAGAGTAGATTTTGCGCTTCAGTACGCTTGCCAAGCGCGATTCTGTTGTCCCTTTCTGCTTGCACACGGAAGTAGTTGACGATCCAAACGCTGCCACCGCCGATCAGTATTGCCAACCCCAGTCCGATAAGCGCGACGCGCAGGTATTTCATGTCGGCAGCGGTGAAGTTCATGATGTGAATTCGCCAGTTGGTGCTGATGACACGGCGTCGCGTAGCCTGCCTGGTGATTTTGCTGCGCCGACGAAAATAGCCTGAATATTCATGTGTTATTGCTTGCTAGTCAGCCGAATCTTGAATTCTGGTGGCCCGCTCGGGCGTTCAGTATCAGAAGATCCACGCTTGAGTGCTTTTCCAGATTCGATATCCACCGGCGATTTAGCAATAATCACTTCAACTCCGTTGGTTCGCAAACGGCTCACAAAATTGTCGACCATTTCGATTTGCAAGCGCTGATCTAAAGCGACCGTAATCGGCAGATGTGCGGTCACATCGAGAAAGGTGCCGACTGTACCCGCGCCGCTTCCCGTTGGAGCTGGTGTGGGTGTGGTCGCACTGGCTGGTACGTTGCCGATTGTGCCTATTGTGCCATTTGTGCGATCAGTGATCGCCCAGTCGAGTCGTTGCAAACTAATCGCTGGCATTACTTCAAGAACATTGCTTAGATGCGTGAGCAGCGGCATCGGGCCAGCGGAACGTTGCATGATTTCTTGATACCGAGCAATCACCGCGCGCAAGTTATCGGGCGTAAGTTTAATTTTCGGTAGTTCGTTTATCAAAGCTTCGTGACGCTTGGAATCTGCTGCTGCTTGGGCATTGGTGATGACTGTACTGTCGTGCAACTCACTCCATTGCAGGCCGAAGCGCCCTGCAGCGACAAGGCAGCCGAATAAAATTGCGGCGGCAGCAACGCGTAAGCCGGAACGGATTTGCGATAAACGATACAGCTTGCGATCAGGCTCCGGCGCAAACTGCTCTTTCGGTGTGTGGGTAATTAGTTGATGCGCGAAGAGCGTGTCGCAGTGGCTATCGGCCAAAGGCGTTTTGAGTCCGAGCTTGGTGGCCAGCGTATCGAGGCCGAGCAGTTCAAAGTTAAGCTTGTCGGTATCGACAAACTGCATACGCAGCTTGGCGTGGTCATTTGAGTGAGCCACAACGATGGTGGGCAAGGTGGCATTGCGCATGATGAGGCGCTGGCCGAGCAAGTATTGGTAGGTTCTAGTGGCTTCGCGCGCGCAACTGATGGCGAACTCATCCTGGCTATGGGTGGTGAGTTGCGAGAGGCGCGAAAACTGGATTTGCCCGTCGTTGAAAAACGTGTGACGCAGTCCGCTGGCGGCGAGTGTGACGAGCAGGAATTGCTCGCGCCCACTGACGATGCTCTTGGCATTTTCGGCCAACACCAAGGGCACTGAATAAATTCCGGCGAGCGGTCGCTCGGCTTGGTAAATTAGCTCGAGCCAGGGGGTTAGAACTTCGGGTCGGGTGAGCGCGGCAAACAAAACACGTTCGTCTCGTCGGCCTTCTTTTTGTCGACCGAGCGAGTGCCCGAGCGAATACGGCGTGCCGAAAAAAAACTGCCCAAGGCGGCGTTTGATTAACGCGGCGCGGTCACCGCCTTGCACTGCTGGAATAGTCTCAAGCTGGAAGCCTTCCTCGCTGACATCTACGAGGAGGTAAATCAAGGCATCTTTGGCATTCGCCAAATACGTAGAAAAAGCCTCATGCCCCAAGGCATCGGCGGCAAAAACTTGATCAGTCATGACCAAACCTTTTTGCCAGCGCAGTGCCGTAATTGTCGACCCGTTGAAGGCCAGTATGCGTTTGTCAGCCATCAGAATTTCAGCTTGGTAATCGTGTCATACATCGGACCCATCACAGCGAGCATGATCCATCCCAAGATGACCCCAACGGTGACAGTCATTAGTGGCTCTATCATTGCCTGAACTCGATCAATCGATTCTTTGACATCGCGATTATAAAAATAACTGACGTTGCGTAGCGCTTTGTCGAGCTCGCCGGTGCTCTCGCCGACCTTAATCATGCGGATGACCAGTGGCGGAAATAAGCCCGCTGTCTGGAATGCGGCGGTGACATTTTGTCCTTCCCCAATCAGGCTCGAGACGCGTTGCAAGGCGCGTTGCACAGCGAGATTACCAACCACGTTCTCGCACGCTTTGATCGAATCAAGGATGGTGATACCTGCCTGATACATCATGGCAAAGACCGACGCGAATCGCGACAGAATAATTTTCCGCTGAATTTCGCCCAAGTAAGGGATGCTCAATTTGATTTCGTCAAAGCGGTAACGGGCCACTGAATTGTGTCGTATGAGTAGCACGATGCTGCCAACAATAATCACCGGTGCAATCAACACGATGTACCAATAGTCGACGAAAAATGCTGATGTCGCCATCAGCATTTTGGTCTGCATCGGAAGCTCCTGCCCAGAGCTTTTGATAAAACTCGCCATCTTGGGCACCAGATAAATCATCATAAACAGCACCACGCCGCCCACCACCACGCTCATGAATGCCGGATACATAATAAGTTTTTTGGTCTGTGCGGCGAGTTCGTCTTGCCACTTAATTGAAACCACCAAATTTGTTAATACGTCAGGTAAGGTACCGGTATCTTCGCCTGACTTGACGAGATTGACGAACACGCCATCGAATACGCTGGGGTGTTCGGCCAAGGCATCAGAGAGCGCTTTGCCACCTTCAATACTTTCAATCACACTGGCAATAATCTCCCGGAAGCGTGGATTTTCAACGCTATCACGCAAGTCGTTGAGGCTCTCCAGTATTGGCACGCCAGCACGCGACAGTTGTTCCAAGTGAAAACAAAAATTCACTAGTTCGAGGCGAGTGATTTTGGCGCGACTGCTCATCCTGCTCGGGCTAAGCGGATCGCCGGTGACGAGGTCGAGCTCCATGCGCTTTAAGCGCATTTCGAGATCAATCAGGTTAATCGCGTCAAGTTGACCGAAGACCCGACGGCCTTCCTCGGTCATGGCCTTGTAAGCGTAGAGCGCCATTACATGCGCCCCGTGAGATCGACCACCCGACCGATTTCTTCGATGGAAGTGGAGCCATCGAGCACACGGCGCAAACCGTCGTCGGTGAGTGTGCGAAAACCGTTTTTAATTGCTGCGTCGCGAATGTCGCGCACGGTCGCGCGACAGGCGATTAAGTAGTCAATATCAGGATCAATCCGCAACAATTCCATGATCGCGATTCGACCCTTATAACCTTGATACGAACAGCGGTCGCAACCCGCAGCACGGTAAATAATCGGTGCTGGCCGCGGACCTTCAACACCCAGTACTTTGCATTCGTGTGATTCGGCCGGATAGGGTTTGCGACAATGCGTACACAGACGGCGAACGAGTCGCTGAGCAACGATGCCGATGATGTTGCCGGCCAAAATATCCGGCAGCACGCCGATATCGAGCAGCCGCGGAATTGCTCCAATGGCAGAATTTGTATGCAGCGTGGAAAACACTTGATGGCCAGTCATCGCGGCGCGAAATGCCATTTCAGCGGTATCTGGATCACGAATCTCGCCGACCAGAATGATGTCCGGATCCTGGCGCATCATCGAACGTATGC
>JANYAW010000029.1 GCA_025361105.1 Rhodocyclaceae bacterium
CTGCGTGGTGCGCACGCTATGCCCCAAGTCCAGGCCAATGTCCCACAGCAAGCCGATCAGGGTCTCGATGCTGCCTTGTGTCGTAGGGGTAGTTTCGTCGTCACAGAGAATGAGCAAATCGACATCGGAAAACGGAAACATCTTGCCGGCGCCGTAGCCGCCCACCGCAACCAGGGCGATTTCCGGCGGCAAGGCGAGCTCGTTCCAGATGTCTTGGAGGACGCTGTCCAACAAGGCGGAGCGGCCGCGCAACAGCGCTTCCCCGGCACGATCTGCATGCCACGCAGCTTCCAAGGCCGCCTGCCCGGAAACGATACGGGCACGAAATGCGGCGACCTGTGCAGGGTTCATGATTTAGGGAATCAACACCACCTGAGGCGGGCAGGGTGGCGAGCCGGCCGAAACAGTAAGTACTTCAACGCCGGTCTGCGTAACGCGTACCGTATGCTCAAACTGAGCCGACAAACTGCGATCCTTGGTCACGATGGTCCAGCCATCGGGCAGCTCGGAAATCGCCGCGCGGCCGGCGTTAATCATCGGCTCGATGGTGAAGGTCATTCCGGTCTGAAGCAAAGGACCATCGCTGGCCTTGCCGTAGTGCAGCACTTGTGGCTCTTCGTGAAACACTTGCCCGATGCCGTGGCCACAAAACTCGCGCACCACCGAAAATCCATTGCTCTCGGCATGTTTTTGTATCGCCGCGCCTATCGCACCCAAACGTACGCCCGGCTTGACCTGGGCAATGCCCAGCCACATGCATTCGTAAGTGATGTCCACCAATCGTTTGGCCAAAATCGATGTCTCGCCGACAATAAAAGTACGACTGGTGTCACCGTGCCAGCCGTCTTTAATGGTGGTCACGTCGAGATTGACAATGTCGCCTTTCTTGAGCGGACGAACATTCGGAATGCCATGACAAATCTGGTGGTTGACCGAGGCGCAGATGGACTTGGGATAGGGCGTGTAACCCGGTGGTGCATAGTTCAGCGGTGCGGGAATGCAACCTTGCACATTGACCATGTAATCGTGGCAAAGCCTGTCCAGCTCTTCTGTCGTCACGCCGGGTTGGACATGCGGCGTGATGAAGTCCAGCACCTCGCTGGCAAGGCGGCACGCGATGCGCAGCTTTTCGATATCGGCGTCGGATTTGATGGAAATGGACATTACAGATAATGCTGGAGTTTGGGCGCGCCATTCTAGCGCCCCACCGGGTTGAGACGGCGTGTTGTCAGCACCAACTGGTGAACAGGTGCCGGAACGCTTGATTACACAACGCGTACGCGGCTATAATGGCGCGCTGTCCGGATTGGCCGGACAAATCCACACGCTTGGCACCGAAGGGTGGCGCTGCATTTGCAGGGCAACACAGTCAGGCGGAGGTTTAACCCATCGGAGATTTTTTATGAGCACAACCATGCGCCAAATGCTGGAGGCCGGCGTACATTTCGGCCACCAGACACGTTTCTGGAATCCCAAAATGGCCCCGTATATTTTCGGCCATCGCAACAAGATTCACATCATCAACCTCGAAAAGACGCTGGCGAAGTATCAGGAAGCCGTTGCCTTCATCAAGAAAGTGGCCGCCAAAAAAGGCACCATTCTTTTTGTCAGCACCAAGCGTCAAGCCCGCGAAATCATTGCCGAAGAAGCAATCCGCTGCGGCATGCCTTATGTCGATGAGCGTTGGCTCGGCGGCATGATGACCAATTTCAAAACCCTCAAGCTGTCGATCAAGCGTCTGAAAGACCTTGAGCAGATGAACGAGGACGGCAGCTGGGAAAAGCTGTCGAAGAAAGAAGCGCTGACATTGCAGCGCGAACTCGACAAACTGCGTAAAGGCATCGGCGGCATCAAGGATCTGGGTGGTTTGCCGGATGCAATTTTCATCATCGACGTGGGTTATCACAAAATCGCCATCACCGAAGCCGCCAAGCTGGGCATTCCGGTGGTCGGCGTGGTCGATACCAATCATTCACCCGATGGCATTAGCTACATCATTCCGGGCAACGACGACTCCTCAGGCGCAATTCGGCTTTATGCACGTGGCGTGGCCGATGCCATCCTCGAAGGCAAGAGCCAGTCACTGGTCGATTTGGTTGGGCATATTGCAAGCGACGACGAGTTTGTCGAAGTTGACGACGCAGCGACCGAGTAAGCCTGAATGCATGCGCCGCGCAGCGTTTGCGCGACGCATGCGATGCACTGAAATGAATCAATCGATTTGGAGTTAAGCATGGCGGAAATCACCGCAAGTATGGTCAAGGAATTGCGCGAAAAGACCGACGCGCCAATGATGGAATGCAAAAAGGCGCTGACCGAAGCTGCCGGCGACCTGGTTAAAGCCGAAGAAATTTTGCGCGTCAAGCTGGGCAACAAAGCCACCAAAGCCGCTTCGCGTGTGGCGGCTGAAGGCATCGTGGCGATTAACATCAGTGCCGACGGTAAGCTTGGCGGCATCATTGAAGTCAATAGCGAAACCGATTTCGTCGCCAAGAACGATGATTTCCTCAAGCTGGCGTCGGATTCCGCACGGCTAGTTGCCGACAAAAATCCGGCCGATTTGGCTGCGCTCTCGGCGCTGGCGATGGGCGACGGTACGGTCGAGTCCACCCGCATGGCGCTGGTTGGCAAGATCGGCGAGAACATGTCTTTGCGCCGCTTTGTGCGCATTGCTGCCAAAGGCAAGCTGGCTTCCTACTTGCACGGCGGTTCAAAAATCGGTGTGTTGATTGATGTCGTTGGTGGTGATGATGCGCTGGCAAAAGATTTGGCCATGCACATTGCGGCATCGAAACCAAAATCACTGGATGCTAGCGGTGTGTCGCCAGAATTGCTCGACACCGAGCGCCGCATCGCCATTGAAAAGGCGCGCGAAGCTGGCAAGCCGGAAGCGATGTTGGAAAAGATTGCTGAAGGTACGGTGCAGAAATATTTGAAAGACGTGACGCTGCTCGGTCAGGTCTTTGTCAAAGCCGAGGATGGCAAGCAGACGATCGAACAGCTGCTCAAAGCCAAGGGCGCTTCGGTGGCTAGTTTTTGTTTGTATTGCGTTGGCGAAGGCATCGAAAAAGTCACCACTGACTTTGCCGCCGAAGTGGCCGCACAAGCAGCGGCTGCTGCTGCAGAAACTGCCGCGAAGTTACCAACACCCGTTGCAACACCAGCATAATCGCGGGTGATTTTTTTGCAAGGCTCGCCCTAAAGGAAAACATATGCCATCTCCCCGATTCCGTCGGATATTGCTCAAACTCTCAGGCGAAGCGCTGATGGGTGAAGATGCTTATGGCATCAACAGTGCAATGATCGGTGGAATCGTAGGCGAGATAAAAGCGGTCGCTGATCTTGGGGTCGAGATTGGCGTCGTGATTGGCGGCGGCAATATTTTTCGCGGCATTGCTGGCACGGCGACCGGCATGGATAGAGCGACTGCTGATTACATGGGCATGCTGGCCACCATCATGAACGCGATGGCCTTGTCGGATGCCATGCGTCAAGCCGGTCTTAATGCACGTGTGCAGTCCGCGCTTAACATCGAACAAGTCATCGAGCCATACATTCGCGGAAAAGCCATTCGTTATCTCGAAGAAGGCAAGATTGTGATCTTCGCTGCCGGGACCGGCAATCCGTTCTTCACCACGGATACAGCGGCGGCTTTGCGTGGCTCTGAAATCGGCGCGGAAATCGTTTTGAAGGCCACCAAGGTCGACGGGATTTATTCCGCCGATCCGAAAAAAGATCCGACTGCGACACGCTATGCGCGCATCAGTTTTGATGAAGCCATTAGTCGCAATTTGGCGGTGCTGGATGCAACAGCTTTTGCGCTGTGTCGTGACCAAAAACTTCCCATTAACGTATTCTCCATATTCAAGTCAGGCGCATTGCTACGCGTAGTGATGGGTGAAGACGAAGGAACAATGGTGCACGTATGATTGCAGAGCTGAAACAAACTACTGAATCGAAAATGCAAAAGAGCTTGGAAGCGCTACGACTCGACTTGGCAAAAATTCGCACTGGACGCGCCCATACGGGGTTGCTTGATCATGTTCAGGTCGACTATTACGGCAGCATGATTCCGATCAATCAGGTGGCGAATATCACGCTGCTCGACGCGCGCACGATAGGCGTTCAGCCGTGGGAAAAAACCATGGTTGGCAAGGTGGACAAGGCCATTCGCGACAGCGACCTGGGTCTGAATCCGGCAACTCAGGGTGAGCTGATTCGCGTGCCAATGCCATCGCTGACCGAAGAGCGCCGACGTGATTTGATTAAAGTGGTCAAGCACGAGGGCGAGGGCGCAAAAATTGCGATTCGAAATTTACGTCGCGATGCCAACAGCCATCTCAAAGACGCGCTGAAAAATAAAGACATCGCCGAAGACGACGAGCGTCGCACGCAGGAAGACGTGCAAAAACTGACTGATCGTTACGTGATTGAAGTCGACCGTTTGCTGGCAGAAAAAGAAAAAGAGTTAATGGCGGTCTAATTTGGGTCGACCCGTTACATCGAATCGCCTCATCGAGCCGTGATTGAAGCGGTTCGCCACTCTCAAAAGGCAGCGGATGTCCAAACGTCATACCAGTTCCACGCAAGTCATTCCGGCAGTCGGCAGCATGCCGCAGCACGTGGCAATCATTATGGATGGCAATGGTCGTTGGGCAAAAAAGCGTTTTCTGCCGCGTATTGCCGGGCATCAACGCGGTGTTGAAACCGTCCGCGAAATTGTTAAGGCCTGCATTTCCCGCGACATCAAATATCTCACGCTGTTTGCTTTTAGTTCAGAAAACTGGCGTCGTCCGGTCGAGGAAGTTTCTTTCTTGCTCGGTCTGTTTGTGCGGATGTTGCAAAGCGAAATTGGCAAACTCAATGTCAACGGCGTGCGTCTCAAAGTGGTTGGCGACTTAAGTGCTTTTGAGCCGCGCCTGGTCGCGTTAATCCGTGAAGGCGAGGCACTGACGGCGAATAACACGGTGCTCACCTTGACCATCTGTGCCAATTACGGTGGTCGTTGGGATGTACTGCAAGCACTCAATCACTTATCGTTGGCGCATCCGGAAAAAGCTGGCAATTTTGGTGAAGCGGACTTGGCACCGCATCTGGCGATGGCCTATGCACCCGAGCCGGATTTGTTCATCCGCACCGGCGGCGAGCAGCGCATCAGCAATTTTTTGTTGTGGCAATTGGCCTATAGCGAGTTTTATTTCACCGATGCCTTGTGGCCAGATTTTGATGATGCGGCACTAGAGCAAGCCATCGTTTCGTATCGCAGTCGCGAACGACGATTTGGCCGAACCAGCGAACAGCTTGGTGAGCTTGCGAAAGCCGGCGATGCGAAAGTGAGTGATGCTTAAACAACGTGTCATCACGGCTTTGTTGCTGGTCTTTTTGTTAGGTGGCGTACTGTTCCTTTTGCCTGCAAGCTACGTGCCGCTGGCCTTCGTGGGAGTTGTTGCTTGTGCAGGCTGGGAGTGGGTGCGGCTGATGCGTTTGAATAACAGCGCGGGCTATTTTTTTGCAATTGCCCTGATGCTGGCGTGCTGGCAAATACTAATCGGCGTACCCGAATCGGTGACCAGTATTTTTGGCATTTCTTCGGCGTTTTGGTTGATTGTCGCGCCGTTGTGGTTCCGTCAAAAATGGCGGCTGGCGGGCAATGACGCGTTTGGTTATGGCATCGGTTTGTTGGTCATCGTGCCGATGTGGCTGGCGATGGTGGAGCTATTCCGCGCCAGTGCCTGGTTGCTCTTAGCGGTAATGGCGATTTGCTGGGTCGCGGATATTTCAGCCTATTTCGTCGGTCGGCGTTTTGGTCGTCGTAAACTCGCTCCCAACATTAGCCCGGGCAAGACTTGGGAAGGAGTTGCTGGCGGCGTGACCGGGGTCTTGATTTACGGTGGCATAGTGCTCAATTTTTCACCGCTTAAAGATCATTGGACGATGGGTTTATTTGGCACTGTGCTGGTTTTGTTGATGCTGACGGCGGTGAGTGTGGCGGGTGATTTGTTCGAGTCATTACTCAAACGCCAAGCTGACATCAAAGACAGCAGTCAGTTGTTGCCCGGCCA
>JANYAW010000396.1 GCA_025361105.1 Rhodocyclaceae bacterium
CACCATGTCGCTAAGCCCCGCCGAGCTGGTTCGCATCGCCCAACTCGCTCGAATTGACCTGCCTTCCGCCGAAATCGAGCCTATCTGCGCTCAACTCAACCATATTTTTGGCTTCATCGAGCAACTGCGCGCCGCACCGACTGACGGTATCGAACCGATGTCGCACGCGGTCGAACTGTCGCAGCGTTTGCGCAATGACGTGGTGACTGAAATCAACCAGCGCGAGAAATTTCAAGCCATTGCGCCGGACACCGAGGGTGGTTTGTATTTGGTACCGAAGGTGATGGAATGACACAAATGCATACGGCATCACTCGCCGAATTGTCCGCAGCGCTAAATGCCAAAAAATTTTCTGCAGTGGAATTGGCGCAGTTTTATTTATCGCGCACCGAAAAACTCGATGGTGATTTGAACGCGTTTATAAGTACGGACATGGACAAAACTTTGGCCATGGCGCGCGCGGCCGATGAACGAATTGCGCGTGGGGAAGCAGGCGCATTGACCGGCATTCCGGTGGCTTACAAGGATTTGTTTTGCGTCGATGGCTGGCGCGCCACTTGCGGCTCGCGCATGCTGGAAAATTTTGTTGCGCCATACGACGCTCACGTGGTCGAGCTGCTCAATGCGGCTGGCATGGTGACGCTGGGCAAGCTCAACATGGATGAATTCGCGATGGGTTCGTCGAATGAAAATTCCTACTTCGGCGCGGTGAAAAATCCCTGGGATTTGTCGCGTGTGCCGGGCGGCTCATCCGGCGGCACGGCGGCGGTTGTCGCGGCACGCCTTGCGCCGGTGGCGCTAGGCACCGACACCGGCGGCTCGATCCGCCAGCCTGCCGCGTTTTGCGGATTGACCGGATTGAAACCGACTTACGGCCGGGTTTCGCGCTACGGCGTGGTGGCTTATGCCTCCAGCCTCGATCAAGCCAGCCCGATGGCGAAATCGGCGGAAGATTGCGCGCTGTTGCTAACCGCGATGACCGGTTTTGATGCGCGCGACTCGACTTCCTTGCAACGCGCGGCTGAGGATTTTTCGGCAAGTTTGAATCAACCGCTCAAAGGTCTGCGAATTGGTTTGCCGCGCGAATATTTCGCTGACGGCATGGATGCAGATGTCAGGCTGGCAATTGAATCGGCGCTGGCTGAATTGCGTGCGCTTGGCGCGACCACGGTTGAGGTGAATTTGCCCAATGCGGCGCTTTCCTTGCCTGCGTATTACGTCATAGCGCCGGCCGAAGCAAGTTCGAATTTGTCGCGTTTTGATGGCGTACGTTATGGCTATCGTGCGCCGGAATACAAGGATTTGAACGACATGTATGCCAAGACTCGCGCACAAGGTTTTGGTGAAGAAGTGAAGCGCCGAATTTTGATGGGTACCTATGTTTTGTCACACGGTTATTACGATGCGTTTTATTTGAAAGCACAAAAAATCCGCCGCCTGATTGCCAACGATTTTCGCGCAGCATTTGAACATTGCGATGTCATCGTCAGCCCGACCACACCGACGGTTGCCTTCCCGCTGGGTGACAAGACTGACGATCCGGTGCAGATGTATTTGGCCGATATTTATACGATCTCGAGCAATCTCGCGGGCTTACCGGCGATGTCGATTCCCTGTGGTCTCGGGCAACACAATATGCCGGTAGGCTTGCAAATTATCGGGCCGTGGTTCGCCGAATCAACCATGCTCAATGTCGCGCATCAATATCAACAAACCAGCGATTGGCATACGCGATTGCCGGAGATGGCCCGATGAGCTCGACTAAATGGGAAGTCGTGATTGGGCTGGAAACCCACGCGCAATTGCGCACGCAATCGAAGATTTTTTCCGACAGCAGCATCGCCTTTGGCGCAGCTCCCAATGTGCAAGCCAGCGCCGTGGATATCGCCTTGCCGGGCGTGTTGCCAGTGCTCAATCGCGAAGCCGTCGTGTGTGCGATCAAGTTCGGTTTGGCGGTGGGCGGAACGGTAGCGCCGCGTTCGATTTTTGCGCGCAAGAATTATTTTTATCCCGATTTGCCGAAGGCTTATCAGATCAGTCAGTTTGAATTGCCGGTGGTGGTGGGCGGCAGTCTGGAGATATCAGTTGGTGCTGGTGACACGCCGTCGCAGAAGACGATACACCTGACCCGCGCGCATTTGGAGGAAGACGCAGGCAAGTCCTTGCACGAAGATTTTCATGGCAAGACCGGTATTGATTTGAATCGCGCGGGGACGCCACTGCTGGAAATCGTTACCGAGCCGGATATGCGTTCCACCACCGAGGCGGTCGCCTATGCCAAAGCCCTGCATGCTCTGGTGGTCTGGATCGGCATATGCGATGGCAATATGAGCGAGGGTTCGTTTCGTTGCGATGCCAATGTGTCAGTGCGTCCTTTCGGCCAAGCCGAATTTGGCACGCGACGCGAAATCAAGAACCTCAACTCGTTCCGCTTCATGCAGCAGGCGATTGACTACGAAATTGCCTGGCAAATTGCGGAAATTGAGGAAGGTCGAAAGATTACCCAAGCCACCGTGCTGTTCAATCCTGACATCGGCGAGACCCGTGCCATGCGCAGCAAAGAGGACGCGCACGATTACCGATATTTCCCTGATCCGGATTTATTGCCGCTGGATATTTCTCGCGAGTGGGTTGATGAAATTCACGCGCAAATGCCCGAACTGCCGCAGGCGATGAAAGCGCGCTTCTGCACGCAATACGAGCTATCAGCTTACGATGCGTCAGTACTCACGGCTTCGCGCGAAATGGCGAATTATTTTGCGGCAACACTAAGGTCGCTTTTGTCAAAAGGCATTGGCATTATCAAATCCGCCGAATATCCGTCTGCCGAAATTTACGCTGCAAAACTTTGTGCCAATTGGGTGATGGGCGAATTGTCCGCGCATTTGAGTCGCGATGAAATTGAGTTGGCGGATTCACCACTTTCACCGCTCATGCTGGCCGGTATCGTGAGTCGAATTGCCGATGAAACCATCTCCAACAAAATCGCCAAGGAAATTTTTGAGGCGCTGTGGCAAGGCGAGGGCGTGGATGCCGATACCATCATCGATGCGCGCGGCTTGCGTCAGATTTCTGATGTCGGTGCGATTGAAGCCTTGGTTGATGAAGTGCTCGCCGCCAATCAAAAATCCGTTGAAGAATTCCGCGCTGGAAAAGAAAAAGCCTTCAATGCGCTGGTCGGTCAAGCGATGAAGGCTACTAAAGGGAAAGCCAATCCGCAGCAAGTCACCGACCTGTTGCGAAAAAAATTGGGTGGATAGCGGCTGCCAGTTGGTGCTGGCCACACGCCGTCATTTCGGCGCTGACCGAAATGACGGGAATGCTGTTGGCGCTTAGGGTTTCTTGGCCTCGGCCGGTGCCGGAGTAGTCGCCACCGCACTAGGTGCAGCAGGTGCAGCCTCCGCCGGTTTTGCAGCGTTTGCCGGACTGGCTCCGGCAATGCCTTTGAGTTCGCGGAACTTCTTGCGCTCGTCGGCGAATTTGGCATTGACCAAGCCGATGTCACGCTTTCTGGCATCCAAGACAACGCGTTTGGCCGCAGTAGCAGCTTCCAAATCGCGGATTTTTGATTTGAGATCGGCGGGCAATTCTTTGCCTTTGTAGAACTCTTTTTCGGCATTGGCTTTGGCTTGATTCTTCTCCGCATTGGCCACTGCCTGCTCGGCTTCTTTGATCAACTTATCGACTTCGCGCAATGAACGATCACGTGATGCGTCGATATCCGCCTCAGACGCATAAGTCGACAGCAGCGCCATATTTCGTCGCCGCTCTTCGGCCTTGGCTTTTTCTTCGTTTTGTTTGCGATCATTTTCAGCGGCGCGACGTGCTTGCTGCTCGGGCGTTAGCGGCGCTTCGACTTTGTTGATCACATAGCCTTTGTTGTCACGCTCTTCATAGGCGCGGCGCTCGCATTCTTTGGGCACGAAATCACCGCAGACCTTGCGCCCGTTGGCGTCGTCGCAGCAATAAATTCGTGCTTCTTGCGCAAACGCTGGCAGCGCGAATAGCGCAGCAGCGCTCAGTAAACTAAGAGGAAGTAGCGAGTAGCGGCGCATTGCAGTCTCCCGAGAAATCAGTTAATTCCAACTTGCGCACCATATTGCTGACGGTAGGCGCGGATGGCATCCAGATGGCATTCTAGTTCCGACTGGCCAGAAAGATAGCGGATGACATCGGTAAGCTTTGCCACGCTTATCACCGGAATGCCGTAGCTGTTCTCAACTTCTTGCACCGCCGACAGCGCACCTGTTCCACGTTCTTGCCGATCCAGTGCAATCACCACACCGACCGGGGTTGCACCAGCGGCACGAATCATCTCGACCGATTCGCGCACCGAAGTTCCGGCCGAAATCACATCATCGATGATGAGCACGCGTCCGCCTGCGCCGGTCAGTGGCGCGCCAACCAGCGCGCCACCTTCGCCATGGTCCTTGGCTTCCTTGCGGTTATAGGCAAATGGCGTATTTCTGCCCATCGCCGACAAGGCCATCGCCGTGCCGGCCGCCAGCGGAATACCTTTGTAGGCCGGGCCGAACAGGGTATCGAAGCCCAGACCGGAGGCGCTGATCGCCTTGGCGTAAAACTCGCTCAGTTGGCGTAGCGAGTCGCCATCATTGAATAACCCGGCATTAAAAAAATACGGCGAGACGCGGCCCGCCTTGGTGGTGAATTCGCCGAAGCGCAACACCCCTTTGGCACGAACGAAGTCAATAAATTCGTTGATGAAGTCCTGGTGAATTTCGTGGCTAGAATCCATGCAATTCAACACCCCTGATGCCCGTTTTTCAATCGGAGAATTCTACATGCAACGCCCCAATTCAACGACCTTGCGAGTCGTCTCGCTGAATTTCAATGGCATACGTTCGGCCGCCAAAAAGGGCGCGTTTGAATTTCTTGAAGCGCATCAGGCCGACATCGTTTGCGTGCAGGAATTGAAGGCCCAGCAGGAAAACATTGACGGCGTGCCGTCAGCACCAACTCACCATTGGAGCGCCTTTCATTGCGCCGAGAAAAAAGGTTACAGCGGTGTCGGCATCTACGCACGTCAAGTGCCGGACAAAGTCATCCACGGCTTTGGCGACGCGGAGTTCGATGCCGAGGGACGTTACATTCAAGCCGACTTCGGCAAGCTGTCCATCATCTCGCTCTACCTGCCCTCTGGCTCCAGTTCCGACGAGCGGCAACAAGCCAAATTTCGTTTTCTCGAACGTTTCCTGCCCAAGCTCCAGAGCCTCGTCAAAGCGGCAAAAAAGGATGGTCGCGAACTTCTAATTTGCGGCGACTGGAATATCGCCCACACTGAGCAGGATTTGAAAAACTGGAAATCCAACCAAAAAAATTCCGGATTTTTACCCGAAGAACGCGCCTGGTTGTCCGGCCTGTTCGACAATCTCGGCCTAGTCGACATCCATCGCCAACTCGCCCCCGATGCCACCGGCGAGGCCTACACTTGGTGGTCCAATCGCGGCCAGGCCTGGGCCAACAACGTCGGTTGGCGCATCGACTACCAAATCGGCACACCAAGAATCGCCGCAGCGGCTAGGCAAGTTGAAGTCTATAAAGCCCAGCGTTTTTCTGATCATGCGCCGCTGGTGATTGATTATGAGTGGAAACTTTGATACTGGTTCGTCGACTAATGCATAGCGAATTTTTGTGGCGTTCGCGTGCGGCGTGCTCAGCTCAAGCATTGAACCTAATAAGAAACCTATTTCTGGCCAGTATTGTGCTGGTTATCGGTACGTCCGCCGCCGCCGAGTGCCTGGCTCCAAATTCCATCTCCGAAAAGGGTGCCTGTCCGTTTGAATGCTGCACGTACCGGGAATGGACTGTGGTGACGGATACCCTGCTTTTGGAGAAGCCAAATGATTCGGCAAAGCTTGTGGGTAAGGCTGTAAAGGGAACTACCGTCAAGGGTCTGACAGGGATCGTGACCGTTACGAAGCCTGGAAAGCTTGAAGTGCTAAGAGACCATACAAGTGAGTCCGGCCACTCGTACAAGCAAGGTGATACGGTCTGGATCTATACCGAGCGCGGTGAGGGTTATTTCAGAGTTTGGTACAACGGCGACAGCTACGATGAGGAAGCAACGTTTATGTACCAAGGCATGGGCGGCTGGGATAGCTGTGTCGACGCAGGAGCTTGCTGGGGAAAGAGAATCACGTTCCCTGAATCAATCTGGTGGGTGAAAGTCAAGACGAAGAAGGGAATAATCGGTTGGTCCAGGCACCACGAGGGCTTCGACAACATGGATGCTTGCGGATAATTGGAACCAACATAGTGTTCAGCGATTTGATGCCCCGCTGGTGGTGATTGTTTGCGATTGGCCAAGGAACAGCTAATTCGCCAGTTGGTGCTGGTGGGACGCCGTCAATCACACTCAGCTTGGCCCATCCCACTCGGGTGATCTGATAGATCGCAAGACCTGTCGACGCTATATTGTTTTTCGTTGGCTAGCTTTGGGAGCAATGCAATGAATCGACGCAATTTCTTGATTTCCGCAGGCGCAACAACTGGCGTCATAGCTGTCGCTGGTGGCGTGTGGCTAAACGTCCCGGCGACTGATCGGCTGTTGACCATGGATGCGGTGGCCGAGCAGCTCAATAGCTTTCGCGGCAAGGCGCTGGTGTCGTCGGGCAAATGGAGTCCGGCGCATGTGTTCAACCACAATGCGCAGAGCATTGATTATTCGCTGGCTGGGTTTCCAGAGAGCAAAAGCGCCTTGTTTCAAAGCTTGCTGGGCAAGCCGGCCTTTGCTGTGTTTGCCGCCAAGCGCGCCATGCATCATGGCCTCGCCGAACCGATACCCGGCGCGTATGAGATTGCCGATAACGGAAATCTGGATGCAGCGATAGATAAATTCCTGGCATCGATTGCCGCCTTCAAGGCCTTTGATGGCGCGCTCAAGCCGCATTTCGCCTATGGTGCGCTGAGCAAAGCCGACTATGCGCTGGCGCATGCGATGCATTTCTACAACCACATGAGCGAGATCAGGTTTGCCTGATACTGTGATTCAGTGCGCCGCATCTCATCAACCTCTAGGGAGCAGGTCAATATGAATTCCACCGATGTTCAACAAGCCCACCGCGAACGGATTGTGCTCGACCATTTCGCCGATGAAACCACGCAAGATTTTGATGCCGTGTTGGCAACTTTTCCCCATCCGCACTACGAAGTCATCGCCACCGGTGATCTGTTCGACGGTATAACCGACGTGCGTAGATACTATGCAGAGACGCGCGCGGCATTCCCCGACCAACGTCACGAAATCATCCAGCTGCGCCATACCGACGATGCAGTGATTGTCGAATTCTGGCTGCTCGGCACGCACAAAGGTCCGCTCAAGAGCATTCCGCCGACCGGCAATACCTTTCGCGTCCGCGTGGTCGCATTTTTTATTTTCGAGGGCGACTTACTGGTCTGTGAGCGCATCTATTTCGACACCATGACCATGCTCAAACAACTGCTGGTCGGCGTGCCGGCGGCGGCCTTGCCCGCGCTGGTCGGCGGCTTGTTGGGTTAACAGGCACAGGCAGTGAGGCATTGTGATTGCCAGTTGGTGCTGGCGATACGCCGCTAAATCCCGTCCGCCATTGCGCCGACCAGCGCGGGCAAGGCCGCCGCCGGCACGCCGACCAGCAGTTGTTTGAGCATGGTCATGGTGTCGAAATAGATGCGCTCA
>JANYAW010000042.1 GCA_025361105.1 Rhodocyclaceae bacterium
TCGTTTAACGCTGAGCGCGCCCAGTTTGAAGTCGATATACGCCGTGATTTTTGTAGCTTCAGCCCAAAGCAGCGCGCCACTGCGGTGCGCGCACCAACGGTATTCTTTTCGCCCTCCTCACGTAAAGCGCGCGCTAAATCCAGCGTGTGCATCAGCTTAATTTCAAAGCGTGCCAGCAGTAAATGTTTGTCGCCGTCCAAGCCGAAGCCGACTTTCAAAATCGATAGTGACTCCAGCACCGCCTTAACGCCGTCCATGCCAAATGGCCGCCAGGTTTGGAATAAATAGGCTTTGGAATCGGTCGCGAGCTGAATTAAATGCGGGCCGGTCGATACTTCACCCTTGGCAAACGTTGGCTTGGACTCGGTATCGAATCCCACTGCGTCGGCGGCGAGCAATTCCTCAATGGCGGCATCGGCGTGTGCTTGGCTTTCCACCAAAATCACGTCACTGAGCGCCAAACCTTGATAAGACGGCAAGGGCGGTGGAGCGGGCAAGATATCCGGCAACGTAGTCGCAATGAGTGGTGAATCAGATGAAATGATATCGGTCATGGATTAGGTATGCGCCGGCTCCAAAGGCTGCCAAGCTGGATTGCTCGGTTAAGCGTATCATGCTAGCTGCTGAATTTCCTCTTTACCGACGATATCCCATGACTCCGGAAACCTTTGACGACACCAAGCCGGTGACCAAATTTTGTTATCACTGCCGCTCCCATCACCCGATTGAGGAGATGCGCCAGATTTCGACCAAGACTGGAAAGCGCTGGCGCTGCATCCGTAGCATAGAAGCGACCCAAAAAGGTCCCGAAGCTCGCGCCGAATTTGGGCGACGTGTCTCGGAAATGAATACCACCGAATCCAAAAATCACGCACGGCGGATGAACGAACTGCGGCAAGATAAGTAAGCTTGACGGCGTACTACCAGCACCAACTGACAGGTTCAATGCAGTCCTAATACTGCGCTAATCAAAGCACACGATCTGCCTCACCACCGTGCCTTGGGCGAGGCGATCAAATCCTTCGTTGATTTCGTCCAGACGTATCGTCCCGCTCATCAACCTATCCACCGGCAATCGCCCGCGTTGGAATAGCGCAATGTAACGCGGCAAATCGCGCACTGGCACACAAGTTCCGATGTAGCTGCCTTTCACTGTGCGCTCCTCGGCCACCAGATTCACCATCGGCAAGGCGAAGGTCGCTGAGGGAGGCGGCAAGCCCGCTGTGATGGTTGTGCCGCCACGCCGCGTGATGCGATAAGCGGTGTCAAATGCGCGAATCGAACCGGCCATTTCAAACACCGTTTCCAAGCCACCTTTGGTCGCCGCACGTACGGCTTCCACGCAATCAGCATCCGCCGCATCGAAGGCATGGGTCGCGCCCAATTCCAAAGCCAAAGCGCGTTTCTCTGGCGACAAATCTATCGCCACAATTTCGCGCGCACCGGCTGCACGTGCTCCCAACAACGCCGCCAGTCCAACACCGCCCAAACCCACCACCGCCACACTGGCACCCGCTTGCACGCGCCCCGTATTGACCACTGCGCCTACACCGGTAAGTACCGCACATCCGAACAAGGCTGCGTGTTCAAACGGCAAATCCTTATCCACCTTAACCAAGCTACGCCGCGAAACCGTCGCATATTCGGCGAAGGCCGAGCAACCCAAATGATGATTGATGATGCCCGTGTCATTAGAGATACGTCGCGCGCCAGAAAGCAAAGTTCCCGCACCATTGGCCACCGCACCGGGTTCGCACAAGGCTGGCCGCCCCCCAGCACAGGTCGGGCAATGTCCGCAACTGGGCACAAATACCATCACCACATGATCGCCCACCGCCAAGTCATGCACTCCATCGCCGAGCACCTCGACTACGCCCGCAGCTTCATGTCCTAAGGCCATCGGCATTGGTCGCGGCCGGTCGTTGTTGATGACAGACAAATCCGAATGACATAGACCCGCTGCGCGTATCTTCACCAACACCTCACCTTGCCCGGGGGGCGCAAGCTCGACCGTTTCAACGCTCAAAGGTTTGGACACGGAATACGGTGCAGGCAGCCCCATTTCACGCAATACGGCAGCACGAATTTTCATGAATTGTCCTTATTGATTGGTGTTTCGTCCGACGTTTCGCCAGTTGGTGCTGGTGACACGCCGTCCTGGCCAGCAGAAATTTCATCCACAAAGCCAAACTGAGAAAAATCCGTTATGCGCATCGGATACAAGATGCCATCCAGATGATCGCATTCATGTTGTACCACGCGCGCATGAAAACCATCTGCTTCGCGCGAAAAATGCCGTCCGTTTTCGTCAAAACCTGAATACCGCAAGGCGTGCCAACGCGGCACTATGCCGCGTAGCCCTGGCACCGACAGGCAGCCTTCCCAGCCGTCTTCAATATCCCCACCAAGCGGCTCTATGACTGGGTTAATGAGCACCGTCCCGGGTACTGGCGAGGCGTCGGGATAACGTGGATTGATGTCATCGCTGCCAAAAATCACCACCCGTAAATCGACTCCGATTTGTGGCGCGGCCAGCCCTGCGCCATCCAAGTGCGCCATCGTGTCGCGCATGTCTTGCAGCAGCGTTGTAAGCTCAGCTGAATCGAAATCCAACACCGGCTTGGCCACCCGCAATAAGCGCGCATCGCCCATCCGTAACACCGGCTTTATCACGGCAGCGCGAGGTGTTCGATTACGCGTCGAACACGCCCCATCGCCAGTTGCAGCGCCGCTTCAATCTGATCGAAATTGATTGCCTTGACCGAATCATGCCGCCCTGCCGCCCAATTCGCCACCACGCATAGCGCGGCGTAGGGCAAACCCGCCTCGCGTGCCAATGCCGCCTCGGGCATGCCGGTCATACCGACGATTGCGACACCATCACGCTCCAAGCGATTTATCTCGGCCGCCGTTTCAAGCCGCGGCCCTTGTGTCGCCGCGTAAACGCCGCCTTCGCTGACCAATTCTTCACATCGCTTTGCAGCCATAAGAATTGCTTGGCGCACCACATGATCGTATGGCTCAGTAAAATCAATATGCACCACTTGCGAGGGTGAAGCGTCCTGGTAGCTCGATTCGCGACCCCACGTGTAATCAATCATTTGATCGGGCACGACCAATGCCCCTGGCCCCAAATCCGCGCGGATGCCACCCACCGATGCCACTGAAACTATCCACGTCGCCCCGGCGCGGCGCAATGCGTCAATGTTCGCCCGATAGTTCACCAGATGCGGCGGGATGGTATGACCATAGCCGTGACGGGGGATAAATACGGTTTCGCGGCCTGCCAACTTGCCAAACACCAAAGGGCCGGACGGCTCCCCCCACGCAGTGCGTACAACTTCGCGGTGTGCCACGTCAAGATTGGCAAGCCGGGTAAGGCCGCTGCCACCGATGATGCCAAGCATGGAAATCTCCTACAAATTCAAATTTAAGCGCCGTACCGTGCTAAAATGCGCGCCGCGTTTTGTGTCTCGTCATAGGGTGTTTTTGCCCGCAAATCGATGATCGATTGGACACCAACGACTCCCACAATTTTGCCTCATTTTTTGTCTTGATTTGGCCATTTGGCCAATTCTTCCCTGCCCTATTTCTGGTACCACCTTATGTCTCGCGCCCTTAGAAACATTGCCATTATCGCCCACGTTGACCACGGTAAGACCACGCTGGTCGACCAACTGTTGCGTCAGTCCGGCACGTTTGCCGCCCATCAAGCGGTGACCGAACGCGTCATGGATTCCAACGATTTGGAAAAGGAACGCGGCATCACGATTTTGTCGAAAAACTGCGCGATTGATTTTGAAGGCACGCGCATCAACATCGTCGACACCCCTGGCCATGCCGACTTCGGTGGCGAAGTCGAGCGCGTGTTGAAAATGGTCGATGGCGTGTTGCTACTCGTTGATGCGGTTGAAGGTCCGATGCCGCAAACCCGATTTGTGACGCGCAAAGCACTCGCACTTGGCCTGCGTCCGATTGTCGTCGTTAACAAAATCGACCGCCCAGGCGCGCGCCCGGATTGGGTGATTAACCACACCTTTGATTTGTTCGACAAACTCGGCGCCACCGAAGAACAACTCGATTTCCCGGTCATATTCGCCTCGGCACTCAATGGCTTTGCCATGCTCGACGCGACCAAGCCTGGCACCGACATGCGCCCGTTGTATGAAGCCATCATCGCGCACACACCGCAGCCGGATGTCGATGCAGACAAACCTTTGCAATTGCAAATTTGCTCGCTCGACTACAACAGCTATGTTGGCCGGATTGGCATTGGCCGTATCAAACAAGGCCGCATGAAAGTCGCGCAAGAAGTCGCGGTTATGTATGGCGACGAAAACAAAGGTAAGTCCAAAGTTGGCCAAATCATGATGTTCAAAGGCTTAGAGCGCGAACAAGCGACTGAAGCTGTCGCTGGGGACATCGTGCTGGTTACCGGCATCGACCAAGTCGGTATCGGCGTAACAATATGCGACCCGCAAAACCCAATTGGCCTCGCGCCGCTGGTGGTTGATGAGCCAACTTTGACAATGAATTTCCAAGTCAATACTTCACCGTTGGCGGGCAAAGAAGGTAAGTATGTTACCAGCCGCCAGATTCGTGAACGATTGCAAAAGGAGCTGCTAGCTAACGTGGCCTTGCGTGTTGAAGAAACTGCCGATGCGGATGTATTTTTGGTCTCTGGCCGAGGCGAATTGCATTTGACGATTTTGCTGGAAACCATGCGTCGCGAAGGTTACGAATTAGCCGTGTCGCGTCCGCGTGTGCTGTTCAAGGACGTGAATGGCGAGAAACACGAGCCGTATGAATTGCTGACCATTGACATCGAGCAAGAGCATCAAGGTGGCGTGATGGAAGAACTTGGTCGTCGTCGTGGCGATTTGCAGAACATGGAATCCGATAGCAAGGGTCGTGTGCGCCTTGAGTATCGTATCCCCGCGCGTGGGCTTATTGGCTTTCAGGGCGAGTTTTTAACACTCACCCGAGGCACCGGGCTTGCCAGCCACATTTTTGACGATTACGGCCCGATGGCAGGCAACATGGCCGAGCGTCGTAATGGCGTGTTGATTTCGCAAGACGACGGTGCGGCAGTGGCTTACGCCTTGTGGAAACTGCAAGATCGTGGTCGTATGTTTGTCAGCCCGGGTGATCCTCTGTATGAAGGCATCGTCATCGGCATTCACAGCCGCGACAACGATTTGGTAGTCAACCCGATCAAGG
>JANYAW010000050.1 GCA_025361105.1 Rhodocyclaceae bacterium
AATACCCGATCGCTTTTTAGTAATTGGCCGAGGTTTTCAGTCAGCACACGAATCATGTCCTGCTGCAAATTTCCCGCCCACTGCGCGTCATCGGCCAACTGAATTCGATTGTCACCACCGCGAGTAATAATTTGCGGGCGCTCAAGATATTGCGGTAAGCGGACATCGCGAATTACCACCGAAATTTGTCTGACATTTGGTGCTGGTGCGGATTGTGCCGGGGGCATAGAACTGAGCACATAGAAATGTGTTGCTGGTGCTGAAGAACAGCCTGCCAATACGGCGACCGCCAGTGCAATTGCCAGCAGCGTGTCACCAGCACCAACTGGCAGTTTCGGGTACGCACGGAAAAAAATCATTGTGATTCTCCTGCCGGTTTCTTGCCCAGGATGAGCGATTGCGGATTGCGTTCCAGCATATCAACCAGGGTGCGAATCGAGCGCGCGGTGGTGGCTAGTTCGCGTGCCAGCCGCATCAGCGAATCGTGCGACGGCGATTCCGGATCCAACACGCCATCGACCAAATTCATCGTCGTCTGCGATTGCTCCAGCGCGCCGCGTGCGGCGATCAGCGCCTTGTCCAAATTCTCGGTCAGCGGTTCAGCACGCGCATCGACTTTTTTCAGGATGCTGCGCATGCTTACCAGCGAGGCAGAAAGGTCAGTCAGCGAACCGTCAATTTCTTTGCCATTGGCAAATGCATTTGCGCCTTTGAGCGTACCTTCGAGTTCTTTGCCAATGCTGGCGAAATCAACTTTGTCGAGCTTTTCCAGCACGCCGCGCATGGTCACCGTCATCTGTTCCACATTGCCTTGAATGGTTGGTAGCTCTGGTTCGCTGCGCCCAGCGGCGACCAGGCGTATGGGTGTTTTGGGATGCATATCGAGATCGACATAAAGCTGACCAGTGAGCAAGCTGCCAGTTTGCAAACGCGCGCGCAGCCCGCGCTTGACCAGCGCTTGAAACGCTTCCAGCGGCGAGTGCTTCATCAGCGCACCGCGTTCGGTAATGCGCTCGGGTTCGATCTCAATTACCACCGGAATCCGAAACGCTGAATTCTTCTCGTCATGCTCAAGTCGCACGTCAATCACCGAACCAACTTTGATACCTTTGAATTCCACTGGTGCACCAACGTTCAGGCCGCGCACGGGATCTTCAAAAAACATCACAAAGCGCAATTTGCTGGCGTAGGACTGATCTTGTATCGATTTCAAATCTTCATGCAAAGTAAATACCAGGCCAGAAATATCCTCGACACCCGCATCCGGCGGCCCAGGTGTATCAAAGGCAATGCCACCGAAAAGCAAGGCTTGCATGGATTCAGTCTTGACCCGCATGCCGTCCGGCCCGAGAGAAAGATCAATCCCGCTGGCGTTCCAAAACTGCGTATTGCTACGCACTTGGCGCTCAAACGGCGCTTTGACAAAGGCGTGTATCAACACGTTGCGGTAGTCATTGGCCATCTCGTAACCCAACACCTCACCAGCCACTACGCCTTGGTAGTAAAGCAAGGAGCCACGATCTATCGAGCCGAGCCGATGGCTGACCAAGGTAATCCGTTTTCCGGTTTCCTCGGCATTTAAAACTGGTGGCGTTTCCAATCCGGCAAACAATGTTTGCGCAGCGCCCTGCCCCGGTTCTATTTCGATGTAGGCGCCCGAAAGCAAAGTACCCAAACCAGATATTCCACGCACACTTAAGCTCGGTCGTACCACCCAAAACCGCGTATCACGGCGCAAGAAGTGCGCCGCCTCCTTGTTCAACCTGGCACGCACTTCAACTCGCGAAAAATCGGCACTGAAGCTCACCGTCTCGACCACACCAATGTCCAAACTTTTGTACTTGATGCGCGTCTTTTGCACCTCAATACCATCGGCGGTGTGGAAGGTAATCGTCACCAATGGACCACGATCAGTCAGTGTATGAAAAATCAGCCACGCACCAATTACGGCAGTCAATATCGGTATCAGCCAGACCACCGAAAAACCGCTACGCGCACGCACCACGGGTGTCATTGGTATCAGCGGCTCATTCATGGCGCACCGACTTTCCCATCACGCTACCCCACATCATGCGTGGGTCAAAGGCATGCGCTGCTAGCATGGTCATCACCACCGCCGCGCCGAAAAATGTCGCGCCGATGCCCGGATAAATGGTTGCCAACCCATCCATGCGCACCAGCGCCACCAAGATCCCCACCAAAAAAATATCTATCATCGACCACGCACCCACTGCTTCCGTCATTCGGTAAAGCAGCGTTCTATCACGCCGCCGCCAACTCGAACCGCGTTGCACCGTGATTAGCAAAGTGGAAATCGCCGCAATCTTGGAAATCGGCACGACTACGCTGGCGAAAAAAACCAGCAAG
>JANYAW010000074.1 GCA_025361105.1 Rhodocyclaceae bacterium
TGACCAGCACCAACTCACCTTTGGTGCTGGTCACACGCCGTTAATTCGCTAAAATTACACCAATTCTGAATTCCCAACCTTTGGAGGCTCGTGTGAAGATTCTTGTCCCGGTGAAACGTGTGGTCGATTACAACGTCAAGGTGCGCGTGAAAAGCGATGGCACTGGCGTTGATTTAGCTAACGTAAAAATGTCGATGAATCCATTCGACGAAATTGCGATTGAAGAAGCCGTGCGTTTGCGCGAAGCAGGCGTGGCGACTGAAGTTGTTGCGGTGTCTTGCGGCGTGACGGCTTGCCAGGAAACGCTGCGTACTGCCATGGCGATTGGTGCTGACCGGTCGATTTTGGTTGAGACCGATGTCGAATTGCAACCGCTTACCGTAGCGAAATTGCTCAAGGCGGTGGCCGACAAAGAAGCGCCGCAGATTTTTATCTTGGGTAAACAAGCGATTGACGATGATGCCAATCAAACCGGCCAAATGCTCGCCGCATTGCTCGGATGGTCGCAAGCCACCTTCGCTTCGAAAGTGGTGATTGCCGATGGCAAAGCCACGGTCACACGCGAAATCGATGGCGGCTTGGAAACCATTGCAGTGACGCTGCCGACAGTGATTACCACTGACCTGCGCCTGAACGAGCCGCGTTACGCGACACTGCCCAACATCATGAAGGCCAAGAAAAAGCCGATGGAGATTGTCAAGCCGGCGGATCTGGGTGTGGATGTGACACCGCGATTGACCACGGTGAAAGTCAGCGAGCCGCCTAAGCGTAGCGCTGGTGTCAAAGTTGCCGACGTGGCAACCTTGGTTGAGAAACTTAAGAACGAAGCGAAGGTGATCTAAATGACTATTCTTGTTATCGCAGAACACGACAACGCCACACTCAAAGCACCGACGCTCAATACTGTTGCGGCGGCGGCAAAAATTGGTGGCGAGATTCATGTGCTGGTGGCTGGGTCCAATTGCGCGGCGGTTGCCGAAGCGGCGGCAAAAATTGCTGGTGTGAGCAAAGTCAAAGTCGCCGATGCGGCACATTACGGTGACCAAACCGGTGAGAACCTCGCTGCCTTGGTGGTAGCGAATGCGGCGGGTTACACGCACATTCTGGCTTGCGCAACAGCCTGCGGCAAGAACGCCTTGCCACGCGTCGCTGCGTTGCTGGATGTCGCGCAAATTTCGGAAATCATCAGCGTTGAATCCGCAGATACTTTCGTGCGTCCGACCTATGCCGGCAACGTGCTGACGACGGTTAAATCTAACGACGCAGTCAAGGTGATTACCGTGCGCGCCACCGGTTTTGACGCAGCGGCCGTCGGTACGGGTGGTTCGGCAGCGGTTGAAGCCATCGCTGCGGGTGCGGATTTGGGTCAAGCGACATTGATTGGACGCGAGCTCACCAAGTCAGCACGGCCTGAATTGGGCGCTGCCAAAATCATCGTGTCCGGTGGTCGCGGTATGGGCAGTGGAGAAAACTACAAGGCCGTACTCGAACCTTTGGCCGACAAGCTTGGCGCCGCAATGGGTGCCAGCCGCGCCGCAGTTGATGCAGGCTTCGTACCCAACGACTATCAAGTTGGCCAAACTGGCAAAATCGTTGCGCCGCAGCTTTACATCGCGGTAGGAATTTCCGGCGCGATTCAGCACTTGGCGGGAATGAAAGATTCAAAAGTCATCGTCGCGATCAATAAAGACCCTGACGCGCCGATTTTTCAGGTGGCCGACTATGGACTGGTCGCCGATTTGTTTACGGCGGTGCCGGAGTTGGTTGCGGCACTTTAATTTACCAAAGTCACAATATCTGCTTCGTCATTCCGGCGAAGACCGGAATCCAGCAGGGCGACCACTGGATTCCGGTCTTCGCCGGAATGACATTAGCGCCATTTTTAGTATCACGGTTTATTGAGAATTTTCAAGGAATACCACCATGAGCACCTACAACGCACCCCTAAAAGACATGCTGTTTGTGTTGAACGAGATCGCCGGCCTCGCTGATATCGCCAAGCTTCCGGGGTTTGAGGATGCAACACCGGATTTAGTCGAAGCGGTGTTGGAGGAAGCGAATAAATTCGCCAGTGGCGTACTCGCGCCGATCAACTGGTCGGGAGATCGCGAAGGCGCGAAATGGAAGGATAAAGCGGTTACCACGCCAGCTGGGTTTGCAGCGGCGTATCAGCAATTTGTCGATGGCGGTTGGAATGGTTTGTCGTGCGATCCTGAACATGGCGGGCAGGGTATGCCTAAGGTGTTAGCGGCGGCCGTCAACGAAATGTGGCGTTCGGCAAACATCGCATTTGCACTGTGTCCGATGCTGACCAATGGCGCGATTGAAGCTTTGGAATTGTCCGGCTCGGCTGACCAAAAGGCGCGTTATTTGCCCAATATGGTTTCCGGCAAATGGACCGGCTCAATGAATTTGACGGAGCCACAAGCGGGCTCGGATTTGGCGGCCATTCGCACCCGTGCCGTGCCGCAAGGTGATGGCACTTACAAAGTATTCGGGCAGAAAATTTTCATCACTTACGGTGATCACGATTTCACCGAAAACACCATACATCTGGTGCTTGCCCGTACGCCCGACGCACCCGAAGGTGTCAAGGGCATATCGTTGTTTGTGGTGCCGAAATTTTTGGTCAAGGATGATGGCAGTCTGGGTGCGCGCAATGATGTCTATTGCGTATCGATAGAACACAAGCTTGGCATCCACGCCAGCCCTACTTGCGTGATGGCATTTGGCGATGCTGATGGCGCAATCGGCACCTTGGTTGGCAAGGAAAATGAAGGCCTCAAATACATGTTCATCATGATGAACGCGGCGCGTTTTGGTGTGGGTTTGGAAGGGCTTTCGCTCGGCGAAGCGGCCTATCAAAAAGCTGCCAGCTTTGCACGTGAGCGCGTGCAAGGCCGCGCGATTGAAGGCTCGGCCGCATCCGTTGCGATTGTTCAACATCCCGATGTTCGCCGCATGCTGATGGACATGCGCTCGCGCACCGAAGCCATGCGCGCACTGGCCTATTGGGTTGCGGGTTTGAACGATATCGCATCGCGTCACAGCGATGCCGCGACAAGGCAAAACAATCAGGCCCTGGTCGATATGCTGATTCCGATTGTCAAAGGCTGGAGCACCGAGACTGGCAACGCGCTGACCTATACCGGCGTTCAGGTGCATGGCGGGATGGGCTTCATCGAAGAAACCGGCGCGGCGCAATTCATGCGCGACGCCCGCATCACCACGATTTACGAAGGCACAACGGGCATCCAAGCCAACGATTTAATCGGACGAAAAATCGCCCGCGATGGCGGCGCGACGATAAAAGTTTTGCTCACTGCGATGGACGCGACGAATGCCGAATTAGCGACGCACAACAGCGCCGATTTGCGGGTAATTGGCGAATCGCTCAGCCGCAGCATTGCCGCGCTACGCAGTGCGGTTGATTACATTGTGGCGAACTTCAATACCGATGTCCGCGCCGTCGCACTGGGCGCTGTACCGTTTTTGCATTTGCTTGGTACGGTAACTGGCGGTTGGGTGTTGGCGCGCTCCGCATTGGTCGCCGAATCAAAAATCGTGATGGGCGAAACAGATCCATTCTTTGCCGCGAAAATAATTACCGCACGCTACTTTGCGGAACACGCGATGGTCGCCGCGCCGGGTCTGGCGCAGGAAATTGTCGCGGGTGGTGCAAGTGGATTGGCGCTGGCAGAGGTGATGTTTTAACCGACGACGACGGCGTGTTACCGGCATCAACTGGCGAATTTACTCGTGCGACAATGAACAAATGCGCTGCTTGAATAGAACACTGATTGCTTGGCTGCTCATCGTCGCGATTCCCGTGCAGGGATTCGCGGCGACGGCGATGCGCATGTGTTCGCCGAATCATCACGGCGCGGCGGTGACAGCGCATGCGACGCATCATCACGCGGCGAATCATCAACACGCGCACTCAGCCCAAACGCAGCATGAGGAAGTGAGCAAAGATCAAGTTGTTGCTGCCTCAACAAGCGATCTCGGTCACGGTAAATGCAGTGCCTGCGCCTCGTGTTGCGTTGCGCTGGCGATTGTCAGTCGTCTGCCATCTGCCGAAAATACGACGACCACGACTGTTGCAATTCCTTTCATATCCAACGCGTTCAGCAACCACATTTCCGACGGACTCGATCCGCCGCCCAAACCTTTCCTCGCCTAAACGACAGCGCACACGCTGCGTGCGTATTTATCGTTTCGATCTCTGATTTTTGCGTATGACGCAAAGCGCTTTCAGAGTTTCTGAGCTCCCTACTCGCGAGGATTTATGGATTCACTTTCACAAGCCAAAGCCTTAATCGCATGCCTATTGCTGGTGCTACTTTCCGCTTGCACCAGCGTCGACTTTGAACAATCGCTTGCCAAGACGAATCAAGTTGCCAACGAATTTACTCGCGGCGACTTGGCAATGGCGACGGACAAAGATCAGCGTGCAGCGGCGGAGAAAATCGCGGCGGAAATTTTGACCAATCCAGTTGAACAGCTTGATGCAGTGCGACTTGCGCTGGCCAATAGCCCGGCCTTGCAAGCCTTGCTGGCACAACACTGGGCGGATGCGACGATGGCGGCGCAAGGTGGCAGGATTAGCAATCCGGTGTTCACATTTGAGCGTTTGCGGCTTGCGGATGAGCTTGAATTGGGGCGATTGTTATCATTCGGTTTGGTCGATTTACTCGCTTTGCGACAACGCAATCAGCTTGCTCAAGCACAGATCAAACAGCAACAATTGCGTTTGACCAGGAGCGTTGTCGAGCACGTCACGCAGGTACGGCAAGCATGGGTTAAGGTAGTGGCGGCACAGCAAATCTTGCGCTATGCAAAGCAAGTGAGCGAAGCGGCGGAAGCCAGTGCAGAGTTGGCGCGACGCATGCAGGCGGCGGGAAATTTCAGCAAATTGCAGCGCGCGCGACAGCAGATTTTTTATGCTGATGCGATCACTCAATTGGCCAGCGCACAGCACGCCAATGTTGCTGCGCGTGAAACATTGGTGCGCTTGCTTGGCTTAAATGATAGTCAAGCCGAAATGCTCAAACTGCCAGATCGTTTACCGGATTTGCCGACAACACCAGTGTCTTCTGACCAGCTTGCCAAGATGGCGAGCGTGGGTCGGCTGGATGTTCAAATCGCCAAGGCTGAATTTGAGGCAAGCGCTGTGGCACAGGGCTTAAGCGTACTTAGCAGCTTCACCGATGTTGAGTTGGGAATACGCCGTGACAGCGTGGCCGACAAAACGACAGGAGCGAGCGGCACGCGGCGTGGTTTTGAAGCCAATATTCGTTTGCCGATTTTCGATTGGGGTGATCTAAAACGCGATGCCATGAATGCGCAGACATTAGCTGCCGCGAACCGGCTTGACGCAACAACGCGCGAAGCAAATTCAAATTTGCGTGACAGTTATTCGGCATATCGCAGCGCGTTTGATGTGGCTAAACATTACCGTGATGAGATCGTGCCATTGCACAAACTGGTCGCCGAAGAAAATGTGCTGCGTTACAACGGCATGCTCATCGGCGTGTTTGAATTGTTGGCCGATGCGCGCGATGGCATTGCCAGCGTGATCGCGGCGATAGATGCCGAGCAACAGTTTTGGTTGAGCGATGCGGCGCTCAAGTCGTCTTTGATCGGCTTACCAAGCCTATCCAATTCTCAAGCGAGGAATACACCATGAGCACAAGGCGAGAATTTTTCAAAGCGGCGAGCATTGCTGGTGGTGCCGTCGCTGCATCTGCGATCAGTCGCGTTGCTTTGGCAGCTCTGCCCGAGCCGGTGTTGCAAACCACGCCCGATACGATGCCGCCACTGATACCCAGCACGGGCCGCGTGTACAACCCGGTGGTCACGCTTAACGGCTGGACGCTACCGTGGCGGATGAATCAGGGGGTGAAGGAATTCCATTTGGTGGCAGAACCGGTGGTGCGCGAAATGGCGCCGGGGATGAAGGCGCACCTGTGGGGCTACAACGGGCAAAGTCCGGGGCCAACCATCGAGGTCGTCGAGGGCGATCGCGTGCGGGTGTTTGTGACCAACAAACTGCCAGAACATACGAGTGTGCACTGGCACGGGCAGCGCGTTCCCAATGGCATGGATGGCGTTTCTGGCCTGACGCAGGCGGCGATCATGCCCGGAAAAACATTTGTCTATGAGTTCGTCGCACGACGTGTCGGCACGTTCATGTATCACCCGCATGCCGATGAAATGACGCAAATGGCGATGGGCATGATGGGGTTTTGGGTGACGCACCCGAAAACTAAACATCCGCTCATCGACGAGGTGCAGCGTGATTTTTGTTTCTTGCTCAACGCCTACGACATTGATCCTGGTAGCTACACGCCGAAAATCATGACGATGCTGGATTTCAATTTATGGTCATGGAATAGTCGAATCTTTCCGGGGATTGATACGCTCAATGTGCGGCAGCATGACAAGGTGCGGATACGCATTGGCAATCTGACCATGACCAATCATCCAATACATTTGCACGGGCATGAATTTGTCGTCACCGGCACCGACGGCGGCGCGGTGCCAAAAAGTGCGCGATGGCCAGAGGTGACAACCGATGTGGCGGTGGGACAGATGCGGCAAATCGAGTTCGTCGCGGATGAGGAGGGCGACTGGGCATTTCATTGCCACAAAAGCCATCACACCATGAATGCCATGGGCCACGAGGTACCGACGATGATTGGTGTCGATCATCAAGGTGTCGCAGACAAAATTACTAATTTGATTCCCGACTACATGGTGATGGCCGAGCGTGGCATGGCTGATATGGGAGAAATGGAAATGCCTTTGCCGGACAACACCGTGCCGATGATGACGGGGCAAGGGCCGTTTGGCGGCGTTGCGATGGGCGGCATGTTCTCAATGCTCAAGGTACGAAAAAATCAAAAAGCGGGCGACTATAAAGACCCCGGCTGGTATCAGCACCCGCACGGCACGGTGGCTTTTGAATGGACTGGCGCACTGCAAGAACCTGCGCGTTTTCAGGTCGAAGGTGCAGGTTCTATGCCGCGCGTATCAATGCCGAAAACAGAAATTGAAGTGCAGGTTCGGAAACCGCAAAACACGTCCGGACATTCCGGACATTGATTTATTTGCCATCACGTTAGGAATAATTATGAAAATCACATCAGACGCAATTGTGCTCTTTACTCTATTCATCGCTTCAAATGCGCTCGCCACCGGTAATCATGCAGGCGGCCATCATCATGATTCCGGCGCTATTGGCCAAGCAGGTATCGCAGCCAATGTCAGTCGCACGGTGACGATAAGCATGAGCGACACCATGCGCTTTGTTCCCGACAACGTGACTGTGCAGGAGGGTGAAACGATCAGATTCGTGGTCAAAAACGACGGCAAGATTAAGCACGAAATGGTGTTGGGGACGACCAAAGATTTGCAAGTGCACGCCGCGTTAATGAAAAAACATCCCGAGATGGAACACGCCGATGCAAACATGGCAAGCGTTCAACCGGGAAGTACAGGCGAGATAATTTGGCAATTCAGCAAGGCGGGGAAAGTAAGTTTTGCCTGCTTGCAGCCAGGGCATTTTGATGCCGGAATGAAGGGAAATATTGTCGTCAGCGGCGAAGCGATTCCGCCGAATGAGGTTGCGACGGCTGCGATAGATACAAAGGAAAAAGAACTTCCTTCACCGTCGCCGAGTACTTCCAGCGCTGGCATGTCTGATGGAGAAATTCGCAAGGTCGATAAAGAAGCCAGGAAAATTACCATCAAGCACGGTGAAATCAAGGGTCTGGATATGCCGCCGATGACTATGGTGTTTCAGATCAAAGATGCCGCGATGCTCGATCAAGTAAAAGTCGGAGACAAAGTGAAGTTTGTCGCGGAGAAGTTGGGTGGCGTTCTGGTGGTGACGAAGATTGAGATGACATCTATGCGACAGTAGGCGGTAGGGTCGCCATCGCCTTCAATCCTTCGGCGACACTAAAGCGCGGGCGATAGCCCAATTCACGTTGCGCCTTTTCGCCGTTCAAAGTGCAATGGCGCGACATGACCATCGCTTCATGCGCAGTGAGTGCGGGTTTGGATTTGATGCCAAAAATCCGCCAGGTGAATTCAAGTGTGGAACCGATTCCGCGTGCCAGCCAACCGGGCATGGATCGATCTGGCAGCGTGACACCGCGCGCCGCCGCCATGCCGACTATGATTTCCTTCATCGAGCGGGTGCCTTCATCAAGGATGAAATAGGCCTCGCCGGATTTGCCGCCTTCACGCGCCAGCAAAATCGCGTCGACGAGATTTTCGATATAGGTTGTCGATGTCATGGCTGCGCCGCCATCTATCCAGGTCCATTTCCCCGCTGCTGCCATTTCTAAAACGCTGGGCAAAATGGTGGTGTCGCCCGGCCCCCAAATGAAACGCGGGCGCAGGACGATGGTGGTGAAATTTTCCTTGGGATTATTTGCTGCCAACACCGCTTGTTCGGCAAGTGCCTTGGTGCGGCAATAGGGAAACGGGCTATTGAAAGCGAGCGGGTAGGTTTCATCAGCGGCGATTAAATCTTGGCCACGCACCAGCGCCGCCTCGGTGCCAATGTGAATGAAACGACGCACGCCGGCGGCTCGCGCGGCGGTTAGAACATTTTTCGTGCCTTGTACGTTGGCTTTGTCCCACGCATCAACATCACCCCAGGCTTCGACATGCGCGGCGGCGTGAATGACGATGTCGCAGCCTGCGATGTTGGCCGCCGTGATGTTGTCCAAATCGCAGCGTGAAGGCGCTGCACCCAGCGCGTGGACTTTTTTATCGCTGTTTACCGAGCGCGACATCGCGACTACGTCACAGCCTTCCGTAACTAGGCGACGTGTCGCGGTGCCGCCGACAAAACCTGAAGCGCCGGTAATGAAGATTTTCATTGGGAACCTCATGCCAGTTGGTGCTGATAACACGCCGTTGTTAAGCGAATGCAGAGCCCATATCTACATCTGCTGATAAATCGGCCCCTCACCACCTTGCGGTACGACCCAATTGATGTTCTGCGTCGGATCTTTGATGTCGCAGGTTTTGCAATGCACGCAGTTTTGCGCGTTGATTTGCAGGTGTGGATTTTGACCTGCTTCGTCGCGTACGATTTCATATACCCCGGCGGGGCAATAGCGCTGTTCCGGCGCGTCATAGATTGCCAGGTTGGTCTCGATTGCAACGGCTGGGTTGCGTAACTGAAGGTGGCAGGGCTCGTTTTCTGCGTGATTGGTGTTGGACAGGAATACCGAACTGAGGCGATCAAAAGTCAGCACGCCATCCGGCTTTGGATAGTTGATAGGTTCGCACTGTGCGGCGGGCAAAAGCTTGGTGTGATCGGCATGATTGGCCAGTGTCCACGGCGCTTTGCCGCGAAGGATGGTTTGGTCAATACCGAACATCAATGAGCCTAGCCAAAAGCCTTTGGCCATCCAAGGCTTGAAGTTGCGCGCGGTACGCAGTTCGTCGTAGAGCCACGACTTCTTGAAAGCTTCTGGGTAGGCCGTAAGCTCGTCGGCACTGCGTCCTTCGGCCAGAGCCAGTGCCGTCGCTTCGGCGGCGAGCATACCGCTCTTGATCGCCGAATGACTGCCCTTGATGCGCGAGGCCACCAAAAATCCTGCGTCGTCGCCAATCACTACGCCACCGGGGAAAGTCAATTTAGGTAAGGATTGCAAACCGCCTGCCGTCAGTGCGCGTGCGCCATAGGCCAAGCGTTTTGCGCCTTTGAATATTGGTGCAATTTGCGGATGGGTTTTGTAGCGCTGCATTTCTTCAAATGGCGAAAGGTAGGGATTCTTGTAGCCCAGACCGACAACCAGGCCGATGGAGACCAGATTATTGTTAAGGTGATACATAAAACCACCGCCATAAGTATCTGATTTAATAGGCCACCCAGCGCTATGAACGACCAGACCTGGCTCGTGATGCTCAGGCTGAACTTCCCACAATTCCTTGACGCCTAGGGCATAGGTTTGTGGATCGGACTCGGTGCGCAAGGCAAATTTCGCCTCTAATTGCTTGCCCAAATGTCCACGGCAGCCTTCGGCAAATAAAGTGTATTTGGCCAGCAGTTCCATCCCAGGCGCATAGGCATCGGTCGGTTGTCCATCGCGGCCTACGCCCATATCGCCGGTGGCAACGCCACGCACGGCGCCTTTTTCGTCGTAGAGCACCTCGGCCCCGGCGAACCCCGGATAAATCTCTACCCCCAGCGCTTCGGCCTGCGTGCCCAGCCAGCGGCAAACCATACCCAGGCTGATGATGTAATTACCCTGATTGAGCATGCAGCCGGGCACCATCAGGTTGGGAATATCGACGAAGCCGTGTTGCGTTAGAAATGTCACGCGATCGCGCGTGACCGCCGTCTCAAGCGGCGCACCGAGTTCTTTCCAGTTGGGATACAACTCGGTTAGCGCACGCGGATCCATCACCGCGCCGGACAAAATGTGCGCGCCGATTTCGCTGCCTTTTTCTATCAGGCAAACATTGATATCGGGATTGATTTGTTTCAGTCGTATTGCCGCTGCAAGCCCGGCCGGGCCGCCACCGACAATGACGACATCGAATTCCATTGCTTCGCGTTCCATATTGTTTTCGCCCGACGTGAAGTGACGAGGAATTATAAGCAGAGCGGGCGTGGATTTCACCCATGCGAACTAGGCCATTCATCTGCTACCATCGCCTGATTGAAATTCTGGGGGACGCATGGTGAATAAAATTTTTCCTACCGCTGCCGAGGCGCTTGATGGCATTGTCAAAGATGGGCAACTGCTGGCCGTGGGCGGCTTTGGCCTGTGCGGCATCCCCGAGGCATTGATCGATGCCTTGCGCGACAGTGGCGTGCAACAACTAACGGTAATCTCAAACAACGCCGGCGTGGATGGATTTGGCCTCGGCAAGCTGCTGGAAACACGCCAAATCACCAAGATGATTGCCAGTTATGTCGGCGAAAACAAGGAATTCGAACGGCAATATTTGACTGGTGAACTGGAAGTCGAATTCACCCCGCAAGGCACGCTGGCCGAAAAATTGCGCGCTGGCGGCGCGGGAATTCCAGCCTTCTTCACCAAAACTGGTGTCGGCACGGCGGTCGCCGAGGGCAAGGAACTGCGCGAGTTCGATGGCGAAACCTATGTGATGGAACGCAGCTTTTTACCCGACGTGGCATTGGTAAAAGCCCACACCGCCGACAAGTCGGGCAACTTGCAATTCCGCCTGACCGCGCGCAATTTCAATCCGGC
>JANYAW010000104.1 GCA_025361105.1 Rhodocyclaceae bacterium
TCGGCATATAGACACCGAGTTCGTCGGCGCGGCGCGCGACTTCGCGGGCGGCGGGCACGCCTTCGGCGACGTGGTCGAGCTGGGCTTTGATTTCCGGGATTGCCATACCGGAGGCGAGTAGCAAGCCGACGCGGCGGTTTCTCGACAAATCGCCGGTGCAGGTGAGGAATAAATCGCCCATGCCGGAAAGGCCGGTGAAGGTTTCAGCCTTGCCGCCCAAGGCTACGCCGAGGCGGGTAATTTCGGCGAGGCCGCGAGTGAGCAGCGCCGCGCGGCAATTTGCACCGAGCTTCATGCCATCGGAAATTCCGGTGGCAATCGCCATCACGTTTTTTACCGCACCGCCGACTTCTGCGCCGATCACATCGTCGGTCGCGTACACCCGCAGTCGTCCGCCGTGAATTTGCTTGGCGGTCGACAATGCAAAATTTGCATCGCTCGATGCGAGCGTCACCACGGTTGGCAATCCTTGCGCAAGCTCTTGTGCAAAGCTCGGGCCGGTGAGTACGCCACAGGTGACTTGATCGCCCAAAACCTGTGCGACGACTTGATGCGGCAACAAACCAGTATTGGCTTCGAGGCCTTTGCAAACCCACAGGAACGGGGTTTGCAAGCCGGTGTTACGCAACTTCACCAATGAATCGCGCAGACCCGAAAGTGGTGCGGCGATAACTAACAACTCGGCATCGGCAACTGCTGTGGCGTAATCGGCACGCAGCATTAGGCCGTCAGGAAAGGAGCATTCTTTGAGGTAGCGCGCGTTTTCACGCTGCGCCGCCATAGCTTCGACGTGGTCGGGATTGCGCGCCCAAAGGACAACTTCATGACGTTTGGCAAATGCAATAGCGAGGGCAGTTCCCCACGCGCCGGCGCCGAGTACGGCAATACGCATCGCGCTACCTCCCACTTGTCCCGTATTCTCTGGATAAAACTACTTCAGCGCAAACTCCGCAAACGCTTACAGTCCCCACACTTCTTTGGTCTTGGCGTAGCCGATTTGCCCACCACGATGTTTGACTTTGACCCAACCAGCAGGGACAGTGGGCGTAGCCTCAATTATTTCCAAAACCACATCGCGCTCGGCATCAAAAACCAGCGCGGCGGCATCGTCGGGTTCTTGGCGAATCTTGGCGCGCTCGCTCTTGACGATCACAGTGCGTTTGGCCGAGAGCCATTGCTTTTCGACCCACAACAAATCGCCTGCGCTGTCGCGAATTTTGACCCACGCGCCAGTCACCACGACTTGCTCGACTGGCGTGTCACGCGCAATCACATAAAGCGGTTTAGCCTTAACCGATGGTGCATCATAAAGCGTGGCGGCGGTGGCGACGGAGAGGTAATCCAGCGCGTTGGCTGGTGCGGTAGCAACCAGCGCGGCAAAACCCGCCAAGGCCAATCGGAAAATGCTGTTGCGTAGATTCGTCATGGCAATGGCGGCGAAACCTGCGTTTGCGTCAAGTGCGCGCGTGTGCGTTATTGCAGGGTAGTTTCTGGCGATGCTACTGAAACTTGTGCGGCGGCATCGGGCTGCGCTTCAGCGGCGGCTTGCTGTTCCATCATGCGTTGCTGAAATAGCGCTTCAAAATTCACCGGCGCAAGCAATACTGGTGGGAAGCCAGCACGCGTGGCGATGTCGGAAATGACTTCACGCGCATAGGGGAACAGGATATTTGGGCAAGCGACACCAAGTATCGGGCCGATGTCAGTTTCAGGAACGTTACGCAGTTGAAAGATTCCGGCTTGCGCGGCTTCAATCAGGAAATAGGTGGTTTCGCCACGCTTGGCGGTGATGGTGACGGTCAAGGTGGACTCGTACATGCCTTCGTCGATTTTGGCGGCGGCGGTCTGGAGTTGGATTTCAACTTCCGGCGCTTCGCGCTCAAGATACACGGCAGGTGCGCCGGGAACTTCGAGGGAGATGTCTTTGACATAAAGTTTTTCGATGCTGAATATGGGTTGCTGATCGCTCATGATGAAGGCCACTAAGTTAGGTAAAGGTTAGGTTAGGTGAAAAAAGCATTTTAGCCTTAGCGCGCCAGCAGTGGGTCAAGTTCGCCCGCGCGCTCGAGCGCATAGAGTTCGTCGCAGCCGCCGACATGAGTATCACCGATGAAAATTTGCGGCACGGTGCGCTGCCCGGTGCGTTGCATCATTTCGTTGCGTTGCGCGGGGTCAAGGTCAACACGAACTTTCTCAATGACGGGCACACCTTTTCTGAGCAACAACTGTTCGGCACGCACGCAAAACGGGCACATTCCGGTTGAGTACATCAGCACTTTGCTCATCGAATTTCTCTTTGTTTCCTCGTTATGAAATCGGCTATTTTTTAGTCAGCGGCAAATTTGCTTCTGTCCAGGACGCCATGCCGCCGCTGAGCATAAAGACCTGTTCAAAGCCCGCTTTTTTGAGTGCGCTGACCGCACCACCAGAGCGCATACCGTTGGCGCAGCACACAATGACCGGCGTGGTTTTGAGCTTCTCGATTTCAGACAAATGCGTGTCCAATTGT
>JANYAW010000152.1 GCA_025361105.1 Rhodocyclaceae bacterium
CATGCGCTCGATGAATTGCGCACTTTGCAAGGCCAGCGTGCCTTGGCTGGTCATGGCTTCAAGCAGACTCAAATCCTGCTTGGTAAATTTCCCGCTGCGCTTATTCAGCGTTTGCGCGACGCCGATGATTTCGCCTTTCACCGTTTTGATCGGCACACACAAAATATTGCGGGTCAGGAAGCCAGTCTGTTCATCGATGGAACGATTGAATCGATCGTCGGCATAGGCATCGTGAATAATCAACGCTTCGCCGGCAGTGAACACATACCCGGCCACACCGCTGGTGTTCAGGATGCGAATTTCGCGTTGAATATTGCCTTGCGCCACGCGCGAATACAGTTCGTTGGTATCGGGATCGTTAAGAAACAATGAGCCGCGCTCGGCGTTAAGTTCTGCCGTGGTCATTTCGACCAATGCTTTGAGCACTTCGTCCAGCGTGCCATAGCCCGCCATACGCCGTGTGACTTCAAGCAGCAATTCAGCGTGTCGCAAGCGACGATTGTTCTCGACATCGCCACGCGTGCGTGCGCCGCTCACGCCGCTTACCTTGGTCGGCGATTCAGCTTCTAAATCGGACGGGTCATCTTGCTTCACGATGCACGTTCTCCAGTTGGTCACGCAGCGCCGAAATGGTGGCATGCAGCTGCGCGTTTTCGTCGGCAAATTGCGTATGTGCCTGACGCACTGCATTGTCCCTGTCGAGCTGTTGTAACTCAAGTCTTTCGCGCAAACTGGCCACGGTTTTTTTCAATTGATCAATCTCGCCGTGCGAACCGGCTTGCGTAGCACGCACTGCCGCGTCGGTATCCGCGCGGGTCTTTTCCAGTTCGTCGCGCAGTGTTCCGGCGGTGGCTTTCATTTGCTGCATCTCGTTGTGGCCCAGCACGCGCTCCTGCTGCACCGCATGCGCGTGATCGGCGCGACCTCTTTCCAATTCGTCGCGCAGCGCCGCAGCGGTGGACTTGAGCTGGCGAATTTCCTGGTCCGCCGCTGCCCGCTCTTGCTGCACCAGACGCAATCGTTCAATTCGTCCGTGTTCCAATTCATCGCGCAGGGTGCCGACGGTAATTTTCAATTGATTGATTTCTGTCGCGCTGGCTTGCCCGATACGCAAGGCATCGGCATGACGATCTGCTTGAACTTGTTCGAGTTCGCCACGCAAGGCGATGACCGTGCGTTTCAAGTCGCGCACATCGGCAAGCGCAAGCGTTAAATCATCTTGAAGATCGTAGTCGGCAATCGCATTCATGGCTGGTGTGAAGCAACGGCAGAGTGCACCAAGACTTTAATCATATCAGCCAACACTCTGAAACAGTGACGTTTTTTATTGCAGGCGGCTGGCGCCCCCAGCACGAATCGAACGTGCGACCCCTTCCTTAGGAGGGAAGTGCTCTATCCACTGAGCTATGGAGGCGAGCTTGGATTTTAGCTGCTGACCTATAATTCGCGCCGCAGTTTTACTCTTTGGATGACAAGTTTTTTCATCCGGCCTCTCGCCTCATTGCGCTACCGTGCGCCACCCCTCATTGACACCCATGCCCTTACTGACTCTCGACCGCGCTTGCCTCGCTTTCGGCCATGTTGCACTCCTCGATCACACCGCGCTGCAAATTGACGCAGGCGAACGCATAGGCTTGATTGGGCGCAACGGCAGTGGCAAATCTAGTTTGCTAAAAGCCTTGTGCGGCAAAGGTGCGTTGGATGATGGCGTGTTGTGGGTCGAGACCGGATTGAAGCTGAGTTACGTGCCGCAGGAGCCGGAATTCGCGGCAGGCAGTAGTGTGTTTGATGCGGTGACCGAGGGCTTGGGCGAGGTCAGTCGATTGCTGACGGATTACCACCATGCGGTGGTGCGAGTTGGTGCTGGCGACACGCCGTCATACGACGCCGATATGGAAATGCTGCACGATTTGCAGGAACAACTCGAAGCCAAGGACGGCTGGCGATTGACCCAGCGCGTCGAGCAAATGCTGGCGCGGCTCAATCTGAATGGCGAAGTGGATGTCGCGACGCTCTCCGGTGGAAACAAAAAACGCGTCGCACTGGCGCAAGCTCTGGTTGCCGCGCCGGATTTGTTGTTGCTCGACGAGCCGACCAACCACCTTGATGTCGACGGCATAGTGTGGCTGGAAGAATTACTCAAAAATCATCCGGGCGCAGCGATGCTGATTACCCACGACCGGACTTTTTTGGATGCGGTATCGACGCGCATTGTCGAATTGGATCGCGGCGAATTGCGCAGTTATCCGGGAAGTTTTTTCGCTTATCAAGAGCGCAAAGAATTCCAATTGAATGAAGAAGCGCTGGCCAATGCGCGTGCCGATAAATTGCTGGCGCAGGAAGAAATCTGGATTCGCAAAGGCGTGGAAGCGCGGCGCACGCGGGCGGTTGGGCGCATCAAGCGGCTGGAAGCCCTGCGTTCTGCGCGCGTCGCAAGGCGGGAACAGCTCGGCAAGGTTGATTTCCGCCTGGCGCGCGGCGACGAATCTGGCAAGCTGGTGGCGGAGTTGGAAAACGTCAGCAAGTCGTTTGGCGAGCGACGCATCGTCAGCCACATATCCTGCCGCATACAGCGCGGCGACAAGATAGGTTTAATCGGTCCCAATGGTTGCGGTAAGACGACACTGTTGCGCCTGATTCTGGGTGAACTGGAAGCTGATGCGGGTGAAGTGCGGCTCGGCACGAAGCTCGAAGTCGCCTATTTCGATCAATTCCGCACCCAGCTCGATCCCGAGGCGACGCTGGCCGAAGTCATCAGCCCCGGCTCTGAATACGTGGAATTTCGCGGCGCGCGGCAACACGTGATTGGTTATCTCGGCGATTTCCTATTCGCACCGGAACGCGCTCGCTCGCCGGTGAAGTCACTCTCGGGCGGCGAGCGCAATCGTTTGCTGCTAGCACGTTTGTTCGCCAAGCCAGCCAATTTGCTGGTGCTGGATGAACCGACCAACGATCTCGATATAGAAACTCTGGAGTTGCTCGAAGCCCTGTTGCAGGATTATCCCGGCACGGTATTTCTGGTCAGCCATGACCGTGCGTTTCTGGATAACGTCGTGACGCAAAGTATCGTCAGTGAAGGGCAGGGGCGCTGGAAGGAATACGTTGGTGGATACGCAGACTGGGTGCGACAACGGGTAACGGTGAGCGGTGTAGCGAGCGCCACAGCAGCGAAATCGCCAGTTGATGCTGTGAAGGAGTCTCGGCTTAGTACAGCCGAGCCGCTTTACGGGCGCGAAGCAGTGCTTCACGAAACCCCCGTTCCGCCGCCGTTAGCTAATAAAACTGCACAAAAAACCAAACTCAGCTTCAAAGAGCAACGTGAACTGGATCAATTGCCGGAAAAAATCGCCGCCCTGGAAGTCGAACAAAAAGCGCTGCACGCACGCTTTAGCGAGCCAGCTTTTTTTCAAGGCCAAAGCGAAGCCGTGCGTACTGTGCAAACGCGACTCGCCGCCGTCGAGCGTGAAATCGAAACGGCAATGAGTCGATGGGAAGCGCTGGAAGCGAAATCGACATAGCGCAAACTAAGTGTAACCACAGCGAAGCGCTGGTCTTCCAAAGCTAACGAAAAACGCGAATCCATCGGTATCATAGGCAGCATTAACCAAACGCATTTTTCAAGCGGATTGCAAAGCGGATTTCAATACATTCACGACGAAGTATTCAGGAGGCAATATGGCAACCAAAGCGACCAAGACCAAGACCAAAACCACGACCCCACGTAGCGCTCCCAAAGCCAAGGCATCGCCCGCTGCCAAACTGGCCGCTGCGCCCAGTGCGGCGAAGGTGACCAACACCACGCGCGCGGCCCGGTCGGCGCGTGATTCAGTGATGAGCACGGTCTCGAGCGTGATTGAGGCGAATCCGCTGGGCAAGGCAGTGAAAGCGACCAGAGCCGTTTCACGTGCGGTGGTCAAGACCCGCCGTGCCAGCCTGCTGAGCAAGGCGATCCGCAACAAAGTGGTGGTCGTTACCGGTGCCACGGCGGGCATCGGCGAGGATGCCGCAATCAAATTGGCCAAGGCCGGCGCAATTGTGATTCTGGCCGCGCGTACGCCTGAGAAACTCGATGCGACACTGGCCAAAATCAAAGCCGATGGCGGCAAAGCATTTGCGTATTCGTGCGACATTTCCGACTTGGCTGACTGCGATCGTTTCGTCAAAACCGTTCTCGACAAGCACGGCCACGTGGATGTCCTGGTCAATAACGCCGGACGCTCGATTCGTCGCTCGCTGAAATATTCATTTGATCGTTTTCATGATTTCGAGCGAACGATGCAGTTGAATTACTTTGGCGCGGTACGCTTGATCATGGGTTTTGCGCCATTGATGCTGGAGCGCAAATCGGGACAAATCATCAATATTTCTTCGATAGGCGTGTTGACCAACGCACCGCGCTTTTCAGCCTACGTCGCATCGAAGGCTGCGCTGGACGCATTTTCAACCTGCGCAGCTTCTGAATTCTCTGACCGAAAAGTCGACTTCACTACCATCTACATGCCATTAGTGGCAACGGCGATGACGGCACCGACCAAAATGTACAAAGCATTTCCGATGCTGACGCCTGACGAGGCCTCGGAAATGATCGTCGACGCGGTGATTGATCGACCGAAACGCATTGCCACCGGCTTGGGCTTGGCCGGTGCGGTGTCCCATGCGCTGACACCAAAAATCAGTGAATACATTCTGAACCAGGCCTATAACCTGTTTCCCGATTCAGCTGCGGCGCGTGGCCTGACTGAGGCCGAGGCGGCTGCCGAAGAAAAGAAATTGCCGAAGGGAAAAGTGGATATGGCGCGCCAATTGTTTGCGCAGGTGTTCAACGGCGTCCATTGGTAAGCGCGCAGCCATCATGCATACCATCAGTCGACTGCGACATTCTCTGCAAAGACATGCCTGATATGCAGTGTCCAACAGAAGTGGAATGGAAGTTCAAACACAAACTGTACGCCGAGTTTGTGGTGGCCGAGTATTTGAACAGTAATTGTGTTTGGTACGAGATCG
>JANYAW010000163.1 GCA_025361105.1 Rhodocyclaceae bacterium
CCGTGGGTCGATCAAAATCGACGACCCGGCGGGTAGCCGGCTCAACGCGGGCAGTGCATCGGCATAATCGGCAATCACAATTCCATCGGCTTTGAGCTTCGCCGCTAGCGCCGCGTCAATTTTCCCCGCGCCGACAAACAGCGTCGCGCTGTCCATGCCGACCAGCGCATGCGCTAAAAACACCGGGTTGTACGACACATCCGCGCCACGCAAATTAAACAACCAGGCAATGTCATCGACCGTCGACAACCAATGCCATTGCGCGCCGAGGCGCGACATTTCCTTGCGAAGGAAGGAGAATTTTTCCGCCCGTGGCGCGCTCGCATACGGCGCGCAATGTTCATACATCGCCGCGCTCGGCAGCCCCTCGCGCTCCGGCCAGGCCTCGTCTATCACATCCAGGTCGGTGCGCAAGTGCACACCGTTTTCAGTCAGCGCCGCCGCTAAATTATTCGCTGCTTCAAGCCCCAACACCGCGCCATCAACCGCCACTACATCGCCATGGACGAGGTTTTCGCTGAGCCATTCGACATGTGCTGTGCTCGCCCCGGAATTGATTTTCATCAACACGATGCCCGTGCCAGCCAACTCTTTCTCGGCCTGCACCCAATAGCGACTATCAGCCCACACACCGGCAAAATTAGTGCCGACAATCAGCGTGCCAGCCGAGCCGGTAAAGCCGGAAAACCACTGCCGCCCCTGCCAATGCGCGGGCAGATATTCAGACAAATGCGGATCGGATGAAGGCAACAAACAAGCCGCAATGCCATGCCGTTTCATCACCACGCGCAATGCCGCAACACGTGCAGAAATTATTGTTGGAGTCGTCATGATTGAAATTCACAAAGTTTCGCCGGATAGGCGTGAGGCGGGTATTTTCGCGCAATTTGGGGCGGCGGTAGTGGACTGAAAATATGCCAAGCGCTACCGCGCAACGGCGTATCACCAGCACCAACTGACAAATTTATTTGCCCGCCGCCGGTATCGTTCCCGCTTTAATCATCACCATTTGCTCGGGATTTAAATGCTTCTTGATCGCGCCGTTAACTTGCTCCAGCGTCAACGCATTCACCTTGTCGCCGAATTCATCAATGTAGCTCAGCGGCAGATCTTCGTTGAGGGTGTTGATAATCACGCCGGCCATGCCTGCGGTGGTAGATAGGCCGAGCTTGTAGGTGCCGACATACTTGCCTTTGTTGTTGGCGAGTTCTACTGCGCTGATGCCGTCTTTGTGCCACAGCATGAGTTGTTTGCGGGTTGAGGCGATGCCTTTGGCGAGCATTTCTGGCGCGAAATTGCCTTGGATGCGCCAGTCGCCGTCGAGGAACACATCGTTGGAATTGAACGCGGCGATGCCGTAGGTCAGACCTTCTTTGTCGCGTACCGTGGCCATCAATCGACCGGTGAAGCCGCTGCCGAAGGCGGCAGTGCCGACACGTAGGGCGAGCACATCCGGCTCGCCGTAACGTAGGCCGGTGGTTTGTCCCCAAATCAATGTGACGTTGGTTTTGTCGGCCATGAAAACGCCTTGTTCGCGTTCTGAATCAACCTTACTCGCACGCTTGCTTGGTTTCGCAACGCTGCCGCCTGTCCAACCCGAAAACACCTTGCCAACTTCGCTCGAAACAACACCTGCGTCGACATCGCCGACGACCACCAAACGCATGGTGGCCGGGCCGTAGAGCTGCGCGTGAAATGCTTTCACTTCATCGAGCGTGGCTTTGTTGATGGCGGCCAGATATTCTTCGGTGGACGTTTCACGATTCGGATGTCCTTTGGGATAAATCGCGCGCACAAACGCGAGGTTGGCGCGGTAGTCGGTTTCTTCGAGCGAACGCGCGACCTGTCCGGCGATTTGTTTTTTGAGCTTGGCAAATTCATCGGCAGAAAACGCTGGCGCGCGCAGTTGCTCGGCGATCAAATTCATCACCATCGGCAGATCGGCGCGCAGGCATTTGGCGCTGATATTGAGCGCGCTGGCGCTGGTGCCAAAACCGATGGCCGCACCGACATCGCCAAGCGCTTTGGCGATGACAAATTTGTCGCGAGTGACCGTGCCTTTGTCAAGCATGCCGGCTGCCAGATCAGCCAAGGCGACGTTGGAGTCGGGGCTACGTGCATCGCCAGCGGCCAGCGTGCCGCGTATCGTGACGACATCTTTGATGCCGGTTTTGACGACGACCAGATCAATGCCGCCAATATTTTGGCGTACGGCGTTTTGTGCAACTCCGGCGGCAAAGGCGCTGCAACTTAGCAAAGCGGCGCAGGCGAAAACTGAGAGTGGGGAGCGTAGTTTCATAGTGGGCATTCGTCGAAATTATTTAGCGGACGCGAGCGGTACATACCAACCCGTCGTGCTTTGGTTTTGGTTCAGATACACATTGGCCACGCGCTTGACATCGGCTGCGGTGACTTTGGCCAGCGCTTGGTCGAGCGTGATAAACAGTGCCCAATCACCGGCAGCAATATCTTCATTGATATTGCTGGCAATCGCGAACGAGCCATCGCGACCATAGGCGGTGTTGGCCCTAATTTTCCCGGCGGCGGTGGCGACTTCGGCATCGCTTACGCCGTCAATTTTTACCCGCGCCACTTCATCGAGAATTATTTTTTCCACGGCGTCGTGCGTCGCAGCGGGAGCCAAGCTGGCGTAGATCTGAAACAGTGTCGGGTCGTGGAAAAAGCCCGGCTCGGTAACGACATTGGTGGTGAGATTTTTGTCGGTCAGCGCGCGGAAAAAGCGGCTGGTTTTTCCGCTCGCCATGATGATGCCGAGCACTTGCAAGGCGGGGTAATCCGCATGCGAACCGGCTGGACTCTTGTAGCTCACGCCCACTGTGCCGAGCTCGCCGGTACGTTGCAGCATCACGCGGCGCGGGCCGGATTGCACCGGTTCTTCGGTGTAAACCTGTGGAATCGGATGCGGCGCTTTGGGGATAGCGCCGTAATATTTTTTGACCAACGCAAGTGCTTTGGCCGAATCAAAATCACCGACGATGGTTGCCGTCGCATTGTCTGGCCAATAGAAAGTGTTGTAGAAATCGCGCAGTTTTTGTATCGACACTTTCTCAATATCACTGCGCCAGCCGATAGTGTTGTGGTGATAGGGGTGGGCTTGATAGGCCGCCGCAAAAATCTCTTTGTCGAGCGCTTGTAGCGGATCGTTTTCGCCGATCTCAAATTCATTGCGCACGACAGTCATCTCGGGGCGGCGATCATCTTCGCGCAGCCATAAATTGCGCATGCGATCGGCTTCAATTGCCATATAGCCTTCGAGATTTTCGCTGCTCACCTCGGCGTAATAGTTGGTGCGATCAAGATAGGTCGTGGCGTTGTAATTGCCGCCAATGCGCTCCAGAAATTGGTCAATGCCAGTGCCTTTGGCGCGGTTATATTTTGGCGTGCCTTTGAACATCAAATGCTCAAGCAAATGCGTTGCGCCGGTCGTGCCGGTGACTTCGTTGCGCGAACCCACCCGATAGGTAACCATGAAAGTCACCACCGGCGCGGCGCGATTGGGCATCAGCAAAACTGACAAGCCGTTGGCATCGAGGCGGTATTCGTCAATGCCACCGACGGATTTGACGTAGGTAAAACCTTTGACGGCGGCTGGTTTGGCGGGCTCGGCATGTGCTTGTAGCGCAATCGCAGAGGCGAAAATCGTCGCGATAGCGAAGGAAGATTTTAATAGGTTCATAGGAGTAGTTTCTGTTTGGTTGGCTGGGTGAAATTTATCACGTGGACGCAATGGTGGAGGTGGGTCGATTTAGGGAATGTGACGGACGGCGGAAATAAAGGGATGAATGACGGCGGCGTGTGGCCGATGAACGGGCCAGTCCCTCACCAGCACCAAAGACAAATCATGGTGGTGCACGATAAACTTCAACCATGAACTACGAAGAATACTTAGACGAAGTGACCACGCTAATCACCGAAAACTACGGTGCCAAAGACGAGGTGGCGATTGCGATGGTGATGCGCGCGCAGGCGGATGATTTTTTCAGCCGACACGATGAGGACGAATCGATTTGCACGTTGGAACGTGCGGGTAGCGACGCACGAACGGTGTTCAAGAACTACAAGTAATTCGCCGCTTACTGCAAGTAGGAAATTTCCATCCGCGAATCCAAGCCGGTCACCATATCGAGAATTTCCTCGGTGAAATCTTCGTCTTCATCCGACCAGGTTGCGTCGACTTCGTCGGATGCAGTGACCAGCGGCGTGATATCGAAATCCACAAATTGATCACCGACCTTGAGCACGAATACGCCAGTTGAATGCTCGACCAATTCCCAGTTGTCGGGAATTTCGAGTTCGGCCTGAATAGTGAGGGTCAGTTTTTTCATTTCGATTCTCCGCTTCAATGTGGAATGATTATGTCAGTCGTTGTTACTCGGCGCAGCGGTAACACTGGACAAAGATTTGCGTTGCACGCCGTCAGCATCAAAATTTTCCGGCGCTAGCCAGGCGCCAAATGCACTTTGCAATACCGGCCATTCGCTGTCGATGATGGAATACCAAGCGGTGTCGCGATTGCGTCCTTTGATCACCGCCGCTTGGCGAAACACGCCTTCAAAGCTGAAGCCCAGGCGCACGGCGGCTTGTCGCGACGGCAAATTCAGCGCGTTGCATTTCCATTCGTAGCGCCGATAGCCCAAGGTAAATACCGTTTGCATCATCAGGAACATGGCTTCCGTCGCAGCCGGGCGGCGTTGCAACAATGGCGAAAAATTTAAATGCCCGACTTCAATACAACCCATCACCGGATCAATGCGCAAAAACGCCGCCAAGCCGACCGCACGCTCGGTAGCTTTGTCGATGATGGTGAAAAATAAGGGGTCGTTACTCGGCGCCATTTTGTCCAGCCACTGACGATACGCCGCAACGTCGGCAAATGGCCCGGAGGGCAAATAGGTCCACATGCGGCCCTCGACATCAAGCGAATTGGCGGCAAACAAGGCATCGACATGCGCGGTCGGATCGAGCGGCACCAAGCGGCAAAATCTTCCCTCCATAGCAGTGCGTGTCGGCAGCAGGCGGCTTGCCCATTCGCGCATCGGCTGACCTACGGGTTGCCCAAGGTGATTTTGTTCGCTGCTCATTGGCACTGGCTCGCTTCGTATAAGTGACGGTGCGGACAGACTAAGGAATCGTTCAACAAAAAGCAAAACGTAATTGAATCACCGCTACACTTGATGCAAATTCGTTGCCGAAAGCACAAGATGAAGTTCACCCCCATTGCCCAACTTAATTCTTTGCTTGTTCGTCTATGGCTGCGGCGATGGCTACGAATTAGCCTCGGCATTTTCGCCACACTGATGCTTGCTTTTGGTTTGCTGGGATATTTTTGGTTGCCGGGGTTTGCCAAAGCCAAACTTGAAACCAGCCTGTCGGCACAACTGCATCGCCCGGTCACGGTGCAGGAAATTGCGGTCTCGCCGTATGCGCTGACACTCACTGTGCGCGGTTTTGCGATTGGTGAATTGCCGCAGCGTGTCAACGATAAATCCGTGCCGGTGCTTGCCTTTGATGAGCTTTACGTGGACTTGTCGGTGATGTCCTTGATACGTCGCGTGCCGGTGATTAGCGAAGTTCATTTGCGTGGGCCGCGTATCCATTTGGAACGCGATATGGATGGTCGTTACAGCATCAGCGATTTGCTCGACGAATGGATGAACAAACCGGCAAGTCCAGATGAAGGTAAATCCCAAGACAAATCACCCGCGCAGTTTTCCGTGGCGAACATTCAGATTGATGGCGGGCGGATTGATTTCATCGATCATCCCAAAGGCAGCCAGCAAGAAATCAGCGAACTCAAATTGGGTATTCCATTTTTGGCCAACTTCGTCAGCAGCGAACCGGTCTGGGTAGAGCCACATTTTTCGGCCAAGCTCAATGGCGCAGTGATTGCGCTTGAAGGCAAAGTCTTGCCGTTTGCCGAACGTCGCGTTGCCACACTGGCATTGAAATTCACCGACCTTGATTTGACGCGCATTGATGAATACGCGCCGCTGCCGGTGAAGTTAAAACTCGCCGCGCTCAAGCTCGATTCCGATTTGCAATTGCGCTTTGCACGGGTGGCCAATGCCGCATCAGAAATCACTTTGGCGGGAACTTTGCGGCTGCATGATCTTGACCTGCAAGAAGCCGCGCATAGCCGCAGTTTGCTCACGCTCAAGGCTTTGGAGGTGCAGTTAGGGGCGCTCGATTTAGCGAAGCGCACAGTGAAGATCGACAAAATTTTGCTGCAAGGATTAGACGCTGACGTGTTGCGCGGCAAGAATGGTCAGCTTGAAATTGCTGGTTTGCTAGCCAGTGCGCCGGCACCGACCAAAGCGGCAACACCCGCTACACCAACCGACGTGACGACGAACACTAAATGGTCAGTTGGTGCTGGTGACACGCTGTTGGAAAACATTCGCCTGCGCTACACCGACGCATCGGTGCCAACACCGTTTATCGCAACGGTAGAGAAAGCCGATGCGACGCTGCACAATTTTGAACTCGACAGCGAAACACCGTTGTTGGCCGAATTGCATTTGAACGAAATCAGCGTGCGGCGCATGGCCGACAAGATGCCGCTGCTGAGCATTCCCGAAGTATCCAGCCTTGGCATCAGTGCGATTTTGCCGAAACGGGAAATAAATGTTGCGTCGGTTGCGATCAAATCACCACGATTTGCTATCACACGCGAATCCGATGGCAGTCTTGATTTTCAACGTCTGATGGCGCAGCCGTCGGCTGGCGAGGTGCCAACCACCACGGCAACCTCAGCAACCCCGGCATGGAAATCCCGCGTCACAGAATTTGCTATCGCAAATGCAGCGATATCTTTTGTCGACAAGACCTTAGCGAACCCGCTACCACTCAACGTGGCAGCTTTGGATTTCAAGCTGGCTAATTTCGATTCGAGCGGCAGCACAGCTTCTCGTGCTGATTTGCAAGCCACGGTGAACAAGCGCGGAAAACTTCAAGTGGGTGGTGCGATAGGCATGTCGCCATTCACCTCAGACATGGCGATAGCACTCAAAGATATCGACCTCATTCCCTTGCAGGGCTGGGCGGGTGATCGCCTCAACGCCTTGGTAACACGTGGTGACTTGTCGTTCAAAGGTCGCGTGAAATCTGGCGGCGCGCCGATGTCTGTGGCGGTCAAAGGCGATGCGCGGCTGACCAATTTGAATTTGCTGGATCGCGAAAACGCCGCCGATTTGCTGAGTTGGCGCAGCTTTGATGTCGGTGGAATTAACCTCACCACCGCGCCACTAAAAGTCGACGTGGCAACCGTCTCGCTGTCGGATTTTTTCGCCAAAATTATTTTGTCTCCGGCGGGGCGACTCAATCTCAAAGACATACTCAAACACGATATTGCTGCGCCTGATACCGCCAAGCCAGAGGGGGCGTCCGCTGTCGCGCAGGCAACTACGGTAGCGGTCGAACCCACCGCCCCGCTACCGGTGCGGATAGGCAAAATTACCTTGCAAGGCGGCCGCGTCGACTTCACCGACAATTTCATCAAGCCCAATTACAGCGCCAATCTTTCGGCGCTTGGCGGTCGCGTAGGACCCCTGCAACCAGGCACGATGGGCGATGTCGAAATTCGTGGCACGGTGAATACGTCGGCACCACTGGAAATTCTGGGCAAAGTCGATCCATTCGCACAAGTCTTATCGCTCGATATTGCCGCCAAAGCCAAGGGCATCGATCTACCGACTTTCAGTCCCTATTCCGGAAAATATGTCGGCTATGTCATTGATAAAGGCAAGCTGTCGGTCGACGTGCAATATCGCGTTGCGAATGGCGAACTCACTGCGCAGAACGCCATATTTATCGATCAACTCACTTTCGGTAAACGTGTCGAAAGCCCCGATGCGTTGTCGATTCCGGTGACGCTGGCGGTAGCTTTATTAAAAAATTCGCGCGGTGAAATCGATTTGCAATTGCCGGTGACTGGTTCACTGAACGATCCAAAATTTTCTATCGGTAGTTTGATTTGGCAAGTGTTGGGCAATTTGATTGTGAAGGCGGTAACGTCGCCATTCGCCTTGCTTGGTTCGCTGTTTGGCGGTGGCGAAGAATTATCGCAACTTGATTTTGTGGCCGGTCATGCACGCTTGGAGCCGGAGGCCGAAAAACGCTTGCAAAGCCTCTCCAAAGCGCTAGCTGATCGCAACGGATTGAAGCTGGAAATTACCGGTCGCGCCGATCCGGTAAATGACCGCGAAGGACTCAAACGTGCTGTATTGGATCGCAAAGTCAGAGCGCAAAAATCGGCCGAAAGTGTCAAGCGTGGCGAGGCCGTCGGCGCATTGCGCGAAGTCAATATCTCTGCCGACGAATATCCAAAATATCTTGAACTCGCCTACCAGGAAGAGAAATTCCCCAAGCCGAAAAACCTGATTGGATTTAGCAAGAGTTTGCCGGTCGCCGAAATGGAACAACTCATGCTGACCAACATCGACGCAGGTAAAGCTGAGATGCAGGAACTCGCCGAACTTCGCGCACAGGCGGCGCGCGATTGGCTGGTGGAAAAAGGCGCTATCGCGACCGACCGCATCTTTGTACTGGCTCCGAAAATCGAAGCCGAGGCGGACGGGAAAAAAGTCGCTAGTCGGGTGGAATTTTCGTTGAAATGAATACCCTAGGCGGGTGCGGCGGCGAGATCGGCACGCAAGGTTTTCGCGGCCATAAAAAAGTGCACAGAAGCCCAAACACCGACGATGGGAATGATAGTCACCAGTGCATAACGTAGCGATTCTTTGCCGTACTCAGTGGCCAAAAAATCGCTAAACACGCCGACCGTAAATGGCCCCAAGCCAAGGCCGATAATGTTCAAAATCAGGAAGAAAATTGCCGAGGCCACGGCACGCATTTGTGCACCGACCAGGCCATGCATCACCGCTATTGACGCACCCAAATAGGCATTGGCCACCAGTATCGAACCCACATGAACAGTAAGCGCAATGGTCGGACTAGCGGCCAGCATCGTATAGATAAAAAATGGCAAACCACACAGCGCCGCAAAGGCGGGCAACCATGCATACCAACGCTTATCTTTCTTGGCCAATTTGTCAGCGAACATGCCCGCACAAAACGTCCCGATGCCACCGCCGACGCCAATAGTGGCCGCCAACCACACGCCAAGCTCAGCGGTGGCCATGCCATGGCTGCGTATCATGAACGAGGCCATCCACGTCGACGCGGCATAACCCACAAAGGCGGCCAAACCTGAACCAATCGCGATATGCCGAAAGGATTTGCGCGACCAGAGCAAGGACACCACTTCAAAAAACGGCACGGGCTTGGCGACATAAGGCGTGGCCGAATACAGGCCGCGTATCGGCTCGGCCATGGTGTAACGAACCACTGCACCCAACACCACGCCCGGCAAACCCACCACCAAAAAAGCCATGCGCCAACCGAAGACTTGATTTAGATAGCCGCCGAGTAAAAAGCCAAACAAAATGCCGATATTGATACCGACCGAATAAAACGACAAGGCCGTGGCGCGTTGCTCAGGTGGAAACGTATCCGAAATCATCGAGTGCGAAGGCGGACTGCCACCAGCCTCGCCCACGCCGACACCAATGCGCGCAGCCAGCAATTGCACATAGTTTTGCGCCATCCCGCACAGCGCCG
>JANYAW010000180.1 GCA_025361105.1 Rhodocyclaceae bacterium
GATGTATGTGACCGCATAATGTTGGTCAGGTCGCATCGTCGTCTATCGGATTTTTGTTAGCGCCAGAGCGCGAATGGCATAGTCACAGTCTAGCCAAGGATGAAGGCAAATTCCACTCATGAAAAACACATTTTGGTTGCCCGCATGGTTGAACTTTTGAGTCAACGATTGCATGACTACCGCCCACGCCGGATACCCGGACGGAATTTGGTCACTCGTTGCGGGGTGGTGATTTTGATCGCCGAGCACGGCCTGAAAAAGTCCGACAAAGAACCTGTGATTTTGATGATGCAGCGCGCCGAACGAGCAGGCGATCCGTGGTCGGGCGATGTGTCTTTTCCGGGTGGCAAACAGGATGCGACGGATGCCAACACGCGTGCCGCCGCGCTGCGTGAACTGGAAGAAGAAACCGGTTTTAATCCGGCCGGATTCGTCACGCCGATAGGCCGTTTGTCGGACCGATTAACGCGCGAACATGGACGCAATCGACCGATGGTGGTATCGCCCTATGTCTACACAACGCCGAAGGCGGTGCGCCTGGAACCGGGCGTTGAAGCAGCGGCATTGGTTTGGGTGCCATTGTCCTATTTGACGGATGTCACACGTCGCACACGAAAAGTTTGGCGCGTGGGTGGTGTGCCAATTCCAGCGCCAGCGATCGATATCGGCGGTGCGATTTTGTGGGGATTGTCGTTGATGATGGCAGATGAGTTGGTTAGGGCAGGAGGATTGAAGCGCTGAGGCTGGTGACGGCGTGTGGCCGGTGAACGGGCCAGTCTCTCACCAGCACCAACTCGCAAAATTCGCGCACCAAACAAACCCTCTCTCTCCACGCGGGAGAGGGGGTTTGCAAGGTGATATCCGCTAACAAGCGCTCGCGATCAGTCCTTAAGCAAGCCTTCGGCGCGCATTGCAGCGATGACTTTTTCACGGCTGCCAACACGTGCGACGAAGGCTTTAACCATCGGCCATTGGGCGAGATCAATGCCGACGAAATTGCACCAGTTGGCGACCACAAACAAATACGCGTCGGCGACGGTGAATGTGTCACCCATCAGGTAGGCACGACCATCCGCCAGTTCAGTTTCGATAAATGCCATCTTGCGCACAACGACAGCCACTGCCTCGCTGCGAGCTTCGGGCGAGAGTGTCGGTGAGAACAGTGGGCCAAAAGCTTTGTGCAACTCGGAGCCGATGTAATTCAGATGCGCTTGCACTTGCGAGCGTTCGATACTGCCGACTTTGGGCAGCAATCCGGCGGCGGGGTGTTGGTCGGCGATGTATTGCAAAATCGCCGGGCCTTCGGTCAGAATCACATCGCTATCGAGGCGCAGTGCAGGCACGAAGCCTTTGCGGTTGATGAGTTTAAAGTCGGCGCCGGATTCGGTTTTCTGCGCTTTGGTGTCGACTTTTTCAATCTCGAAAGTCGCGCCAACTTCGTGCAAGGCGATGTGTGAGGCGAGCGAGCAAGCGGCGGGCATGTAATAAAGCTTCATTGCGGTGTTTCCTTTCGTAGTGGAAGATGCTGGTAGAGCAGCGCATGGTATTGGCTATGATTTCTTTTGTAAACCAGATTTCCATTGGATACTGTATTATTCGGTTTCCAAATGGTAACCAGGTTAATTCACCATGGTGCTCAAAGTCCGCAAGAATCAAAGCCCTAAGCCGCCTGAAGCTTGTCCAATATCGACTTGCATGTCATTCCTCGGTGGTGCATGGACGGCCAATATTATTTGGAATCTCACCGCCGGGCCGCGACGCTTCAACGAATTGCGCGCCGATATTCCGAAAATTTCGCCAAAAATTTTGTCAGCACGAGTGCGTTTTTTGGAAGCCGAAGGCATCGTTACGCGTGAAGTGAAAGCCACTTCGCCGCCATCGGTTGAATATTCGCTGACCAAACTTGGCCGTGAACTGCTGCCTGCAATTGAAGCCGTCGCCTCGGTGGGGCATAGGCTGAAGAAACGCAAAATCGAACGTAGTAAAGTAAGCTGAACCCGTTCTTACAGCCAGCTAGACTGCTTAATATGTGTTGGTGGTAGCGCTATGTACGATCGCCAAAATTGACAGCAGTATTAGGTGAGGGTGAAACTGCACCAGCGCGCGTTGAATTTCCTATACTTCACGGCTACCATGCCATCAAAAAAAATAACCGACATTGAGAGCGAACGATTGATTTCCGAGCACACGCCTTTGGTCAAGGCGATGGCTAAGTCCTTGCTTAGGAAGTTGCCAGCGAGCGTGGAGCTCGACGATCTGATGCAGGATGGATTTATAGGGCTGCTAGGCGCAATCCTACAAAACACTAGAGATAAAGCTGGCGGTCAGTTCAAAAGTTATATCTCGCAACGGGTTCGTGGTGCAATGCTGGATGGGCTACGTCAGCTTGACCCCGGTACACGCGGTGTTCGCCACTCGATGCGCAAGGTCGAAAATGCCATTCATGAGCTAGGCCACCAATTGGGCAGATTCCCAAGCGAATCCGAAGTCGCGCATGCCCTCACGATGCCAATTGGCGAGTATCAAAGTCTGCTCGAGCAGGCGCACGGTTACACCTTGTTTTCCCTTGATGATTTTGTCGAGGAAACGGCGCCAGACAAGTTTCTTGACTGGTGCGCTTCAACAGGTTCGGATCCCGTTGCTGCTTTAGAACGGCGTCTGCTTCAGCGCAAGTTACTGGTGGCTATAAGTGATCTGTCCGAGCGCGAAGAATCGGTCATGGCATTGCTTTATGTGGAATCCCTGACAATGCGTGAAGTTGGAAAGCGATTGGGACTGACCGAGGGACGAATCAGCCAGATTCACGCCCATGCGATTGCGACATTACGATCAACAGTAATCGGGAATACCGCTGAACCGTCCATCCTTAAGCCCAGAATGCGCATCGATACGGCACCCGCACCGTAACATTTACGGATGCAGCAACTTAATCGTTGCCGTGAATTACTGCCCGCGAGTGAAGTCTTCGCTTGAACACACGGCGTACGTGATGACTTAATGCGTGTCCGCTGCCGCACGCTGGATAGTTGCCAACAAAGTTCCGGCGACTACAAACATGCTGCCGAAAACGCGGTTAAGCGTGCCAATGTGGGTGGGCGACTTGAGTGCCGTCAGTACGCGTGCCGCCAAAGCCGTGTAGCCGCCCATCACTACCAAATCGGTAAATCCTATCGTCGCCCCGATGATGAAATATTGCGGCCAAAGCGGTAGCAATGGATCAATAAAGTGCGGCACGACCGCCAACAAAAATATCGTGCCTTTGGGATTGACGGCGTTAATGACCCATCCCCGCAAAATCATGCGGCGCGCCGTAAGTTTGGTGCTGCCAACGGTATCCGCCGATATTTCGAGTGGCAAGCTTGGCGCACGAAACTGC